>MWBB01000231.1 GCA_002068835.1 Acidobacteria bacterium ADurb.Bin340
GTCGAGCCCAAGGCCGACCTCGCCGCCGTGAAGGAGTCCTTCACCTACCCGGCCAAGGGCCTGTGGGAGAACACCGTCTTCCCTGCCACCGATGCCGAGAACTGGTTCTCCAGCGGCAGCGCCGCCTACCACACCCTGCTGCGGCGGATGCCCTCCGACCCGGCCCGGGCCCTCACCTTCCAGCGGGATGCCCTGGCGGACCTCAACGCCCGCTACGCCTTCTTCGCCCAGCGGGAGCCCGAGACCGCGCCCCTGGCCACGAGCACCGACTACAGCCGCTACAGCGCCTACCAGCACCCGCGCATCAAGGGCACCTTCGCCCTGCACCAGCTGCGCCTCTGGCTGGGCAACGAGACCTTCGCCAAGGCCCTGAAGGCCGTGCACGAGGCCCATGCCGGGAAGGCCGCCACCACCGAAGCGATCCTGGCCACCGCCAGCGCCGCCGCCGACAGGGATGTGGGGCCCCTCGTGAAACCCTGGCTGGAGCGCACGGGCCTGCCGGATCCCAAGCTGGAAGCCGCCGTGGCGCCGAAGCACAATGCCTTCGAGGTGAGCCTCACCGTGCGCCAGACCGGAACGCCCTGGCCCTTCGTAGCCCAGGTGGCGCTGGAAACCCCCAAGGGCCGCCGCTTCGAGCGGATCGAGGTGACCGGCGCCGAAACCACCGCTCGCTTCACCCTGCCCGAGCGGCCCACGGCCCTGCACTTCAACGCAGGCGCCGATGTGCCCGTGGCCTCCGTGGTGCCCGTGACCCTGCCCAACCTGCTGGATGCCTGGGAGGACCTGCTCTTCGTGCGGGGCACCGGCCGCTTCCAGGAGAGCCATCACAGTCTGGCCCTGCGCTTCCAGGAGGCGGTCGCCGATGCCTTCACGGACGTGGTGCTGCCCTTGAAGGCCGATGGCGCCGTGATCGAGGCCGACTTGGCCCACCACGATCTGGTGCTGCTGGGGCGGCCCGAGGAGAACGCCGTGGTGGCCCGCCTGGCCGCCCAGGGCGCCCTGCCCGTCGCCTTCGTGCCCGGCGGCTTCCAGGTGAACGGCGTCACCCATGCCCGGGAGGACGAAGGCGTGGCCTTCGCCGTGCCCAGTCCCTGGAACCCCAAGCGCATGGTCCATGTCTACGCCGCCAACAGCCCCCTGCAGCTCTGGCGAATGACCAAGGCCCTGCAGCGGGGCCTGCCCGCCTGGGCCGTGTGGCGCGGCGACCGCATCACCACCCGGGGCCACCACCCCGTGCCCGGCTTCACCGTGAAGCTGCCCTGAACCGCCAGACATGACCAACCGGCCCTGAGGCAGGGCGCACACACGCCCTCCGCGGGCCTATCACCGAGGTGACGCCGCTATGTCTCGAACCTGCGCCATGCTTCTCGCATCGCTGGTCTGCATGTGTGCCTGCGCGGACCCGACGCCCGCCGAACTCACCGCTGGGTTCGTGCACCCGCCCAACTCCGCAAAGCCTCACACCTGGTGGCACTGGATGCACGGGAACGCCACGAAGACCGGAATCACCCGGGATCTCGAGGAGATGGCGCGGGTCGGCGTGGGCGGTGCACAGATGTTCGAGGTCAGCCACGGCATTCCGAAGGGCCCCGTGGACTACAACACCCCCGAGTGGCGCGCTCTCGTCAAGCACGCGGTCATGGAAGCCGACCGGGTCGGGATGGAGCTATGCATCCACAACTGCGCCGGCTGGTCCAGTAGCGGCGGGCCGTGGGTGACGCCCGAGCACGCCATGAAGATGCTAGTCTTCACTGATGCCAGCGTACAGGGGCCCGGGCAGGTCCAGGTCCGGATGAAGCAGCCCGAGACCCGGCGTGGGTTCTACCGGGATATCGCTCTCCTGGCCTACCCGACGCCGCCTGCCGAGGCTGCGATGGCAAACGTCAGGCCCGTGATCAGCGCCGACCAGGAGGGCTTTCAGGGCGACCGCCTCGTTGACGGCAATCCCGGCTCAGCGGCGACCTTGAACTTGCGCGCCGGTGGCGATCAGAAGGGCATCACCTTCGAGTACCCCGAGCCCTTCACCGCGCGGTCGCTTACTGTCTGGGCAGCGCCCGGACGCGCGGGACTGACGGTTGAGCTGCAGGTGGCTGACGAGGACGGAGCTTTCAAGCCCGTTACGCGTCTGGGCATCGGCGAACCGGGGCTTCTGCGCGCCCCCGCGTGCGTTGGCTTCGCGCCGGTAACTGGCCGCCTTTTCCGCATCGTCTTCCCAGGGGCTTCGCGTTCGGTTGCCCTCGGCGACATCGCACTCGGCGCTGGCTACCGCATCAGCAACTGGGCCGGTAAGGCGGGCTTTGATGTCAGCCACAACCCGGCCTTCGACACGGTTGAGCTTGGGCCGGAAGCGATCATTGCCTCCGAAGACATCCAGAACATCAGCGCCAGCATGGATGCCGAGGGGAACGTAACGTGGAACGCGCCCGAGGGCAACTGGACCCTCCTGCGCATGGGCTACACCCTAACCGGGAAGGAGAACCACCCGGCGTCAGATTCCGGGCGAGGCCTGGAATGCGACAAGATGAGCAAGGAGGCCGCGGAAGCCCATTTTGAGGGCATGCTGGGCAAGTTGATTGAGGAGATCGGGCCGCTCGCGGGCAAGGTCCTCAACAACATCCTCATCGACAGTTACGAGGTGGACTGCCAGAACTGGACCCAGAAGATGCCCGAGGAGTTCAAGGCCCGTCGCGGGTACGAACTGCTGCCCTTCCTGCCGGCGCTCACGGGCCGCGTGGTGGATAGTCTGGAGCAGTCGGAGCGCTTCCTGTGGGACTACCGCCAGACCATCGGTGACTTGTTCGCCGACTGTTACTTCGGGCATTACGCGGAGCTTGCCCACCGCCACGGGATGATGCTGTCCGTGGAGCCCTACGGCAATGCGGGGTTCAACGAGCTGATCTCCGGCGGGCGAGGCGACATTCCGATGACCGAGTTCTGGGTGGGCTGGGGTGTGGATCACAGTGGCGGCAAGATGGCCTCTTCCATCGCCCACACCAATGCCCTGAAGTTTGTGGGCGCCGAGTCCTTCACCGCAAGCCCTGAGAACGGGCGCTGGCAGAACCACCCGTATTCGCTCAAGCAGATGGGCGACTTCATCTACTGCGGCGGGGTCAACCGCTTCATCTTCCACCGCTACGCGCAGCAGCCGTGGGAGACGGTGCGCCCCGGCATGACCATGGGGCCCTGGGGCTTCCATTTCGAGCGCACCAATACCTGGTGGAACGACAGTCCAGCTTGGCTCACCTATCTCGCGCGCTGCCAGTATCTGCTCCAGGAAGGCCTCTTTTTCGCCGACCTGTGCTACTACCAGGGCGAAGGCGCCCCTGCGGGGCTGCCCGGCCGAAATGGCCTGCGGCCGGTCCCACCCGCGGGCTATGACTACGACGGCTGCAGTTCCGAGGTGCTACTCAACCGCATGTCGGTCAAGGACGGCCGCATTGTCCTGCCCGACGGGATGAACTACCGGATGTTGATTCTGCCCGAGCGCGACACCATGTCCCTGCCCATTCTGGAGAAGATCGCGTCGCTGGTGCGCGATGGGGCCACGGTCATGGGCAGGCCGCCCGCCGGCGCTCCCGGTCTGTCAGGCTACCCTCACGCCGACGCTCAGGTGCGGGCTCTGGCCGCCGAACTGTGGGGGCCATGCGATGGTC
>MWBB01000232.1 GCA_002068835.1 Acidobacteria bacterium ADurb.Bin340
GGTTCCGCCTCCGTCCGCAGCACCGCCTCGAAGGCCTCATCGGTGAGGGCGCCCTGGGTGAAGGACCAGCGGTTCCGCAGCACCACGAAGGTGTCCAGGTGTGCGAAGAGGTCCCCCAGGCCCAGGTCCACCTCCCGCACGCCCCAGAAGGGTGGATCGGGGATCCGCTCGGCAGGTCGCACCCAGCCGCTGCGCCCCGCGGGGGTGAGGGGCAGGCCGGCCTCGCCGCGCCGGAGGATGGTGATGCCACCTTCCGCCGTCGGCGGAGCGGCCGACACCTCGCCGCTCCGCAGCGCCTCCAGGTGGCGCAGCCCCTCAAAGGCATCCTCCGCGTAGAGCACGGGCCCCGGGTAGGCGGGCACGCATGTCTGGGCCACGTAGTCGCGGGTTAGGGCGGCGCCCCCGAGCAGCACCGGCACCGTGAGGCCCCGCTCCGCGAAGTACTCCAGGTTCTCGCGCATCACCACGGTGGATTTCACCAGAAGGCCCGAAAGCCCCACGGCCAGGGTGGGGGCCTGGGCCACGGCGGCGGCGATGGCCTCGCCGCCCTGCTTGATGCCCAGGTTCGCCACCTCGTAACCGTTGTTGGAAAGCAGGATGTCCACCAGGTTCTTGCCGATGTCGTGCACATCGCCCTTCACCGTGGCCAGCACCACCCGGCCCTTCCCGGCGCCGCCCTCCCGGGGCAGGTGGGGCTCCAGCACCGTGACGGCCGCCTTCATGGCCTCGGCGCTCTCCAGCACGAAGGGCAGCTGCATCTGGCCCGCGCCGAAGCGGTCCCCCACCTCCTTCATGGCCCCCAGCAGCACGCCGTTCAGCAGGTGGAGCGGAGCCAGCCCCGCCGCCAGGGCCGCCTGCACATCGGCGCCGATGCGGCCCTTCTCGCCATCGAGGAGGTCCTGGCGCAGCCGGGCTTCGGGATCGAGGGTTTCGAGGGCCGGTCCCGCCGCGCGCCGCCCGGCGCCGAAGGCCTCCAGGAGGGCCTTCAGGGGATCGTAGCCGGAGGCGCGGCGGTCGAAGATCAGGTCCTCGGCGGCCCGGCGCAGATCCTCGGGGATGCGGTCCACGGGCACCACCTTGGCGGCGTTGAAGATGGCCAGATCCAGGCCCGCCTCCACGCCGTGGTAGAGCATGAGCGTGTTCAGCACATGGCGCAGGCCCGGCTGGAGGCCGAAGCTCACGTTGCTCACGCCCAGGAGCGTCAGCACGCCGTGGTGGCGGTCCTTGATGCCCCGCAGGGCCTCCAGGGTCGCCCGGGCCGACCGCCGGTAGGCCTCGTCGCCGCTGCCCAGGGTGAAGGTGAGGGGGTCCACGATGAGGTCCGAAGGGTTGAAGCCGTAGGCGCCTACCACCAGGTCCACCAGGCGCTGGGCGATGACCAGCTTCCGCTCCGCGGTCTGGGCCATGCCCTCCTCATCGATGGTGAGGCCCACCACTGCGGCCCCGTAGGTCTGGCACAGGTCCAGGATGCGCCGGGCCTTGGCGTCGCCATCCTCGAAGTTGATGGAGTTCACCACGCACTTGCCCGGCGCGCGCCGCAGGGCCGCTTCGATCACCGGCACCTCGGTGCTGTCGATCATCAGAGGCAGGCTCACCTGGGTGGCCAGCCGCGCCACCAGCGCGTCCATGTCCCGCACTTCGTCGCGGCCCGCGAAGGCCACACAGACATCCAGCAGGTGGGCGCCTTCCCGCTGCTGGGCCTTGGCCAGGGCCACCTGGGCCTCCAGATCCTCCGCCGCCAGGGCTTCGCGGAAGGCCTTGCTGCCGTTGGCATTGGTGCGCTCCCCCACGATGAGGGGCCGCGGTTCCTGGCGCAGGCTCACGGCCTGGTAGAGGCTGGAGACGCTGCGCTCCATCCGGGGCACCCGGTGGGTAAGGGCCAGGCCCGACAGACGCTCCGCCAGGGCCCGGATGTGGGCCGGCGTGGTGCCGCAGCAGCCCCCCACCAGGTTCAGGTGGAAAGTCTTGGCGAGGCCCGCCACCTTGTCGGCGAAGGCCTCCGGCTCCAGCGGATAGACCAGCTCGCCGTTCCGGTTCACGGGCAGGCCCGCATTGGGCAGGCAGCTGAGCAGCATCGGCGAGGCTTCCGCCAGGGAAGCCAGGGGCCCGTGCATCTCGTCGGGACCCGTGCCGCAGTTGAGGCCCAGCGCATCCAGGCCCAGGGGTTCCAGGGCCGCCAGGGCCGCGGGGATCTCCGTACCCAGCAGCAGGGTGCCCGTGGTTTCGGCCGTCACCTGCACCCAAAGGGGCCGCTCCACCTTCAGGTCCGCCATGGCCCACCGGGCGGCCCGGACCGCCGCCTTGATCTGACCCAGGTCCTGGCAGGTCTCGATGAGCACGGCATCCACGCCCCCCTCCAGGAGTCCCCGAACCTGGGCCCGATACGAAGCCTCCAGGGCCGCCACCGATACCTGGCCCAAGGTCACGAGCTTGGTTCCAGGACCGGCGGACCCGATGACGAAGCGGCGCCGATCGAAGGACGACGCCACCTCCCGAGCCAGCCGCGCCGCCTCGGTGTTGAGGGCCTCCACTTGCTCCTCCAGGCCGAACTCCGCCAGCACGATGGCATTGGCGCCGAAGGTGTTGGTCTCCACCGCATCGGCCCCGGCCTCCAGGTAGGCCGCGTGGATCTCCCGGATCCACTGGGGCCGCCGCCGGTTGAGCAGTTCCATGCAGCCTTCGTAGGCCGCGCCGCCGAAATCGTCCGCCGAGGGCCGCCGGGCGAGGATCTGGGTGCCCATGCCGCCATCCAGCAGCACGGGCCGTTCGAGCAGGAGGGAAGCCAGCGCCGTCATCTCAAACCCCCAGCGCATCCACGGTCAGATCCCCCAGCACCCGCACCTGGCAGGCCAGCCGTTCCTCCGGCGGCGCCTGGAGGCCCGCCAGGTAGTCCCGCTCCTCCGCCGTGGGGGGCGAGCAGGCGCCGGGTTCGCCCGCGAGGCGCACGCGGCAGGTGCCGCAGCTGCCGGAGCGGCAGCCGAAGGTCAAGTCGGCCCCGGCGGCGGTGGCGATGTCGGCCAGAGGCGTTCCGATCGGCGCCTCCACCAGCAGGTCCTCGGCGAGGAAATGCACCTTCACGCGGCTCATGCGCCCCCCTTGGCGGCACCCAGCAGATCCTCCAGCAGGTCCACCTGCCCCAGGGGCGCGGCGATCTGCAGGCCCTTCACGCGGGGCCGCACGGCCGCCACCAGCTCCTGGGCGATGGCCAGCCCCTCCTTCACCTGGTCCTCGGCAGCGGTCCAGCGCCCCATGCGGGCAAGGATCGCGGGCGGCACGAAGACACCGGGCACCTCGTGGGCCATGAACTCGGCGTTGCGCAGGCTGCGCAGGGGCCAGATGCCCGCCAGCACTGGGATGCCGAAGGGCTCGGCGAAATCCAGGAAGCGGAAGAGGGCCTCCGCATCGAAGACGGGCTGGGTGATGGCCCATTCGGCGCCGGCCTCCACCTTCCAGCGGAAGCGGGACCGTTCACGTTCGGGATCCACCGCCACGGGGTTGGCGCCCACGCCGATGCTGAAGGCCGCGGCGGTGCCGATGGGCGATCCGCCCAGATCCTGGCCCGAATTGAGGCGCGCCACCATGTTCACCAGTCCGATGGCATCCACATCGAAGACGGCGGTGGCATGGGGGTAGGGCCCCAG
>MWBB01000233.1 GCA_002068835.1 Acidobacteria bacterium ADurb.Bin340
CGGAACCCGCCGGCCCTGGGTGCCACGGTCACCTACACCTACCGGGGCCTCACCCGCACGGGCCTGCCCCGCTTCCCGGCGTTCCTGAGGCTTCGAACCATGCCCTGAGGGGCTACAACCCCAATTCCCGCAACCGCCCCTGGAACTGATCCAGGCCGAAGGGCTTGGCCAGGGTCCTCACCCGGTCCTGCTCAGCCATGAAGGTTCCGGGAAGCGCCTCCAGGAATCCACTCACGAGGAGCACGGGAAGCTCCGGACGCAGGCGGCGAAGCCGCGCCAGGGTTTCGGCGCCATCGAGCCCCTTCATGTTGAGGTCCAGCACCACCAGATCGATGGCGCCCCCGCTTTCCAGGTGGCGCAGCGCCGAGGCGCCGTCCGGGGCCGTTTCCACGCGATGGCCGCCGCTGGCCAGCAGCCCGGCCAGGGACTGCCGAACCAGATCGTCGTCATCCACCAGCAGGATGCGGCGCGGAACGGAGCCCTGGGCGGCTTCGGGGCTCCGAACGGCGGGGCCGGCCGAGGTTCCTTCCAGGACCGGAAGCAGCAACCGCACGCAGGTGCCATGCCCCACATCACTGTGCAGCTCGAGGGCGCCCTGGTGGGCGGCGGCCACGCTGTGCACGGTCGCCAATCCCAGCCCCGTTCCCTTCCCCACCGGCTTGGTGGTGAAGAAGGGATCCGTGGCCCGTGCCAGCACTTCCGGAGGCATGCCTTCACCCGTATCGGCCACCGCCAGCTCCACCCGGCCTTCCAGGGCGCGGGTGCGCAGGGTCAGGGTTCCGCCCTGGGGCATGGCATCCACGGCATTGACACACAGGTTCATGAGGGCGTTGCCCAGGCTGCTGCGTTCGCCCCGCACCCGGGGCAGGTCCGGGGTCAGTTCCAGGACCACCTCGACGCGCTGGAGCAGGGTCCGCTCCAGCAGGGCTGCCTCCTCCCGCACCAGCTCGTTGAGGTCCAGAGCCTCGGGCTCTCCCCCAAGGCCCTTCCGAGCGAAGGCCGTCAGGCCCTTCACGAGATCCCGCCCTCGCCGCGTGGCCATCAGGACGGTATCCAGGGACTTCACCAGGGCGGCATCCCCCTCCCGCTGGACCCGGAGCAGCTCCGTTGCCGCATGAATCGCCGCCAGCACGTTGTTCATGTCGTGGGCCACGCCGCTGGCCAGCCGCCCCAGGCTCTCCAGGCGCTGGGCGTGCTGCACCTCGGACTCGAGACGCAAGCGGGCCTCCTCGCTGCGGACGCGGTCCGTGATATCCCGGGTGATCCCGAAGAGTCCCACGAGTCGGCCATCCTTCGCGCGAAGCGGTCCCTTGATGGCCTGGAAGCATCGAGGCCCCTCCGGCGTCGTCAGCCACTCCTCAAGGGTGGACACCTCGCTTCCGGCCATGATCCTGCGATCCTCCGCGCGGAGCGTTTCGGCCTCCTCCAGTGGGAAGATCGCCCGGTCGTCCCGCCCGAGCACCGCCTCGCAGGCCTTTCCCGTCATGCGTCCAGCGGCGCGGTTGAAGAGCAGATAGCGCCCTTCGGGATCCTTCACGTAGATGGCATCGGGGGAAGCCTCCGCCAATCCGTGGAAGAGCATCAGAGTCTGTCGGCGCTCCTCCTGCTGGCGACGGACCTCGGCCTCTCCGGCCGCAAGCCTGTCCACCAGCCGGCGCAGCATGACGAAAAGCAGGAGCGAGGTCACGGCGACGAAGAACCATCCCTTGAAAAGGCTGACCTGGACCAGGGACGCGGGATCCCGGAACAGGGTTTCGGCGGCGCGATCGGAAAGCAGGATCCAGAGCCCCGCAAACACTGCGTAGGCCAGCACGACCCTCAGCACCGCCCGCCGGGCTGCGGGTCCGGGACGCTGGGGGAACTGCGGGGCCTTGCCGTCCATGCCTGTTCCTGGATGAGAAGCGTTGGGGCATTCTGCCAGTCCAGCCGCTCCGGAAGAAACCGTGCCGCACACGGTCTCCTGAAAAGTTGACAATCCAGGTAGACTAACCAGGTCCGCTGCTGCCGGATCCCAGGAGAGCCATGGCCCTGACTGCGTCCCCGACCGACCCGCAGACCCGACTGTCCCGCGAGCAGCGCATCGCCCTGTTCCGGACCCTCTACGCCGCCCGGCGGATCGATGACCGCGAAATCGCGGGCAAGCGCCAGAACAAGGTCTACTTCCAGATCAACGGCGTGGGCCACGAAGCCATCGGCGCCGCCGGCGCCATGGTCTTCCGCCCCGGCCACGACTGGTTCTTCTTCTACTACCGGGACCGGGCCTTCGCCTACGGCCTGGGCGTGACGGCCCACGACCAGTTCCTGGGCAGCGTTGGCAGCAAGCTGGATCCCGCCACGGGCGGCCGCCAGATGCCCACCCACTGGACCAGCGTGCCCCTGCGCATCTGGACCAGCTCCAGTCCCACCGGCAGCCAGTTCCTGCAGGCGGTGGGCTGCGCCGAGGGCATGATGCGGGCGGAGCAGCTGGGCCTGATGTCGAAGCTGGACTGCCATCCCGATGAAGTGGTGGTGGCCACCTCCGGCGATGGCACCGTGAGCCAGGGCGAATTCTGGGAAGCCCTGAACAATGCCGTGAACCTCAAGGCGCCCGTGGTCTTCCTGGTGCAGGACAACGGCTACGCCATCTCCACCCCCACGGAAGTGCAGTATGCCGGCGCCAACGTGGCCGCCTTGATGAAGGGCTGGGAGACCCATGGCCTTCTGGTGATCGATGAAGTGGACGGCTGCGATCCCATCGCCAGCTTCGAAGCCCTCAGCCGCGCTGCCGAGCACTGCCGCGCCCGGAAAGGCCCCGCCCTGGTGCGCGCCAGGACCATCCGCCCCTACAGCCACTCCCTTTCGGATGATGAAACGCTCTACAAGACCACGGCCCAGCGGGCGGAGGAGGCCCAGCGGGATCCCGTCGTGACCTACGCGGCCCGCCTGGTGCGCGAAGGCGATCTGACCGACAACGAGCTGGAGCAGCTCAAGGCCGAGATCCAGATGGAGATCGATCTGGCCTGGGAGCAGGCGGAGCAGGCGCCGCCGCCGGACAGCGGAAGCTACATGACCCACCTCTACAGCGAAACGGTGGATCCCACCTCGCCGGCCTTCGACACGGAGGCCGCGGCCCCGGCCCCGGCCCCCGACGCGCCCCAGAAGACGATGATCGACCTGCTGAACCTCACCCTGAAGGCCGAGATGGCCCGCGACGAGCGCATCCTGGTCTTCGGCGAGGATGTGGCCGACGCCACCCGCGAGGAGATCCTCAGCGAGGTGAAGGGCAAGGGCGGGGTCTTCAAGACCACCCACGGCCTGCAGAAGGCCTTTGGCGGCGCCCGCGTCTTCAACACCCCCCTGGCGGAAGCCACCATCATCGGCCGCGCCATCGGCCTGGCCTCGCGCGGGTTCAAGCCCGTTGCCGAGATCCAGTTCTTCGACTACATCTGGCCCGCCATGCAGCAGCTGCGCGATGAACTCGCCAACATCCGCTGGCGCAGCAATGGCGCCTACAAGGCGCCCATGGTCGTGCGCGTGCCTATCGGCGGCTACCTGATGGGGGGCGGGGTGTACCACAGCCAGTGCGGTGAAGTGACCTTCACCCACATCCCAGGGCTGCGCGTGGTCTACCCCAGCACGGCCCTCGACGCGGCGGGCCT
>MWBB01000234.1 GCA_002068835.1 Acidobacteria bacterium ADurb.Bin340
GATGGCCGTGCGGCGGGCTGCGAGGTAGGTGTCCAGGTCGATCAGGCCGCGCTCGTAGAAGCTTTCGGTCAGTTCCAGGAAGGCTTCCAGCTCTTCCTTTTCGGCGTCCAGCGCCCGCTTGGCCTGGGCCGCAATGGCTTGGCCAGCGCGCTTCTCGCTGCCATCAGCCGCGATGACCAGATCCTTCTTGTCGGGCTTGGTGCCCTGGTTGCCACCGCCAGATGCGGCTGCAGCGGCTGCGGCCTCGGCGCCCGGGAAGAGACGCTCCCAGAAATCGAGGATGTCCTTCTGGGCGTCATCCCGGTAGCTCTTGCGCGTGTCCTTCCAGAATTTCTCCAGGCTGGCAGCGGCTGCAGGCAGATCCTTCAGCCGGGTCTTGCCGGAGACCACATCCCACATCAGGCCAGCCTTGGCGGCGGTCTCCTCGAAGTAGGAGGCCAGCGTGTTCCAAAAAGCGGCCAGGCCAACCCCGACCAGCTTGAAGGCGCCAGCCACCCCGGAGACGATCTTGCCCACCCAGGAACCGAAGGTCTTGAAGGCGCTCGTGCCGCCATCAGCGGCGCCCGTGATGGCATCCCCCAGGTTGGCGAGTTCGGGGATCAGCCCCTGGGAGAAGGCATTGGTGAGGCCCTGCACCTGGCCTTCCAGTTTCGCCAGTTCTACCTTGGCCCGCTTGGCGGCCTGGGCCGCGCTGTCATCCAGCACTTCACCGGTCTTTCGGCCTTCTTCCTGCAGCTTCTGAAAGCCTCCTTCGGCGATCAGGCCCATGACCTGCACCATATCAGCCCCGCCGCGGCCGAACACCTGCATGGCCAGAGCGGTCTTGTTGAGGCCACTCTGGCCTTCGTCGCTGAACTTGGCCAATGCGTTGGCCATGGTGAGGAACTGTTGTTCAAGACCCTTCCCGGCAAGATCCTGGATACTGAGGCCCATGGCCTGCAGGGTCTTGGTGGACTGGGTGCCTCCCCGCTGCACATCTTCCATGAAGCGGGCGAAGCGGCCCAGGCCCTTGCCGAGGGCCTCCATGGCCACGCCCTCACGCCGGGCCGCCATGCCCAGCGTGGAAATGGTTTCGGCACCAGCGCCCGTAATTTCCACCAGATCCTGCACCGATGCCTGGGCATCGATGTTCGCCTTAACGAAGCGGGCCATCTGCACGGCGGCGGCGGCGAGGCCAAGGTCTCGAAGCTCGTTCTTGAGGCGGCTGCCCAGGCCCTCGGTGTCCTTCTTGGTGGCCTTCACCCCGGTCTGTACTTTGCGCAGGGCGCCCAGCACTTCCTGGATGCCTTCGGCCGTGAGGCGTACGCGCAGGACTTCAGGGCTCGCCACGGCGCAGCTCCTTGAGAACTTTGTTCACCTGCTTGCCGTCGGCCATCGAGAAGGCTGCGGCGGTGATGTCATTGGCCAGGCGCTCCCGGTCCAGCCGGGCGGCTTCGATCAGGAAGAGACGGGCCTGGGCGAGGGTCATGCGGTGGATGGCCTCCAGGGGGTGACCGGCGGCCACCAGGCGCTGGAAGATGCCGGGCCACTGGACTTCTTCGCCCTTCCGCTGGGGTGCTTCGGCGTCCCATATCTCGCGGTTGATGGCCAGCACCAGGCTGGCCAGGCGCTCGAAGTCGGATTCGGGCAGCGCCTCCAGCCACGGCCTGGTGCGGCCTGCGGCGGCTGCCAGCAGGTCCAGAAAGGCCTCCCAGGCCTCCGCATCCATCACCTCGCCATTGCTGGCCACCAGGTGGCGCCAGCCATCGAGCACGCGCTCGACCAGAGGCAGCTCGGAGAGGATGACCGGCCTGACCTCCAGCCGTTCCCCGCCCGCCGTCATCGGGCAGGAGGGGAACAGGGCGGAGAGGCCGGTATCCGTCACGTGCTACTTCACGTTGTAGACGGCGCCAAACTGGCCGAGCGCGGCGCTGCTGGGGCGGGCGGAATCCATGAGGGCGCTGCCCTCGATGGGGAACTTGGCGTACTCATCCGTGATGAGATCGAACTGCTTGGAGGGATCGATCTGCACCTTGAAGAGGTCCACCAGCACGGGCTCGTTGCTGTCGGCGGTGTTGAGTCCCTCGAAGAAGAGGTAGTAGGGCGTGCTGCCCACAGTGAAGAGGCCCACTTCCTTGGTGGCGCCAGGGGTGTAGTCGGCCTTCAGGGGCGCGGTGAAGGGGCCTCCGGTGGTGAGATCCAGGATCTCGATGGCACCGGCCTTGGCGTTCAGGCGGTAATTGGTCCCGGCCACAAGAGTCTTGGGCGTACCGGTGCTGTCCTTGATGGTGACGCTCTCGACGTTGCGGGCTCCGAGGCGAAGCAGATCGCCCACGGCCAGGGTGGTGCTGCCCGCGCCCAGGGTTTCGCCGGTCACGGCGGAGCCTGCGGAGACATTCACAATGTTGCCGCGGAAAGCCAGAGCGAGGTTCTCCTTCTGGATGCTCTCCAGGGTGAAGCTGCAGGTGGCCTTCTTTTCGACGTCCATGCGGGCATCGGTGAGGTTCTGGCCGGACCAGCTCTCCTTGTGCTCGATGGCGCTGATTTCGAGGCTGATCTTCAGCTCGGGACAGTTGCCGATCCAACGGGCGTTCTGGGGGTTGCCGTTGCTGTCGCGGGTCGCAAGCCAGACCTTGCCTTGGCCGCGATAGAGGATGTCTGCCATGGTTCAGTCCTTTCAGGGCCGCGAGGGATCCGCGGCGGAATGGCGGTAGGTGAGGAGGTAGTGGAGATCCAGGTCCCCAAACGGACCCAGGTGTTGGGCAAAGCCGTAGACGCGCTGGGGCTGGCGGAGGGTGATCACCAGGCCGCCCAGGGATTCATCGGCGAGGAGCTGCTGGTGCACCCACAGCCAGATCGGATCCAGCTCGGCATCCACCACGCCTCCGGGCGTGGCCTTGGCCCAGATGGCCACCTTGGCGGTCAGGGTGCTCTCGGCGGTGCTGCCCTTGCGGTCGCTGGTGCCATCCAGCGGGTACACGGAAACATGGGGCAGTTGGGTGGGCTTGAGCTCCAGCATGCGGCTGCGGCTCACGGTGAGACCTGCAGGACGGGCCAGGGGCCCGAGGGCCGCACCATCGATGCGGGCGGCCATGGCATCGAGGATCTGCTGCTCTCGGCTGCTCATGCTTCCTCCAGCAGCACCATGGCCTCGAGGCCATCGCCGATGCGGCGGGGACCGGCGGAGACCAGGTAGGAGGCTCCGCCGACGGTGAGGGTTTCGCCCGGCGCCAGGCCGGGCAGGTCGTGGTACGGGTAGCGCAGGGTGATGATCTCGCCGCCGATCTGCGCCGCGCCCTCATCCCCGAAGGGGGCGCCTTCGAAATCCAGCAGGGCCGGGGTGGTGGTGCCACCGTGGGAGGCCGTGGTGCTGGAGGGCATCGCCGCGATCTGGGCGCGGAGCAGTTCGAGGGGGGTCATCATTCTTGCGTCTCGATGCGGGTGAGTACGCGCCCCAGGTAGGGGGCGGCTTCGGCTTCGGTGGCCTCGACCACATCGCCTTCCTGCAGTTCGCAGGGGCGGAAGCCCGTGAAGTGCCAGTTCACGCGGAAGCGTGCGGGCTGGGGCTCGGGTTTGGGATCGGGATCGTGGGCTGTGGCTTCTTCGGCAGGCTCGGGGCTGATCACCTCAGCCTCAGGCTGGGGTTCAAGCTCC
>MWBB01000235.1 GCA_002068835.1 Acidobacteria bacterium ADurb.Bin340
AGGGCACCTGTCGGCCCTGGCGGCGGCCCAGCAGCAGCAGGCGGCTTGTGGGCTGGCCCTGGGGCACCTGGCCGAGGTGGAAGAGCGGTTACAGGCGGAGGCGCGGCAGGGGGCGGCACAAGAGGCCCTGGTGGCTTTGACGGAGGCGCGGCAGGCGCTGGCCCCGTGGAAGGCGAAAATCGCTGACCTGCAGGCCCAGGGGCGGCGGGCCAAGGACCCGGTGACGGCAGCTGAGATCGCTCTGGAATTGGCGAAGGCGGAGGCAGCGGCGACGCCGTTGGCCCAGGCGGTGAAGCAGGCGCAATTCAATCACCAGCGCCTGGTGGCTCTGGCCCAGCGGGCCCCGGCAGCGGTGGCATAGGCCCACCGGGCGGCGATCCGGGGCTTAGGGGGCAACCTCGAGCAAAGGCAAAATATCTAAAATAATTACGGAAAAGCGAGGTAAGGGCTTGACAGGTGCTTTGGCTTGCTATATGCTTACGGTAAGACGGCAAAGCGTAAGCATAGCAGCAGCGGAGGCCCAAAGTGACCAACAAGCTCCCCGACGTGATGACTGAGCAAGAGTGGCAGGCGTTTATAGGGCAGTTCAATACGAAGGCCCCGACCGGCCTGCGCAACGCGGCGATGTTCACCCTCATGCGTGACGCGGGGCTCCGCACCTGTGAAGTGATCGGCCTGCAGCGTCGTGATATTCGTCAAGACGTGCTGGACGGACGCCCGGTAACGGTGTTGACCCTGCAGGTGACGAAGGGCGGCAAACACCGGAATGTGTACCTGTCTGACCGGGCCACCCTGCTGCTGAATTCGTGGTTGGCGGTGCGGGAACAGCGGGGGATCGGCAAGGTCAAGACCGTGTTCACAACCCTGCGGGGCGAGCCGGTGAAGGACTCTTACCTGCGGGAGGTGGCGGCCCGCAAGGGGGCGGCAGCGGGGATCACTTGGCGCGTCCACCCTCATGCTCTGCGGCACACCTTTGCCACCGAACTGCTTGACGAAACAGGTAACCTGGCGCTGGTGCAAGACGCCCTGGGGCACAGCCGGCCAGAGACAACCCGCGTATATGCGAAGGTGAAGAACACGACTTTGGCGCGGGCGATGGCCAAGCCCTCCCCGGTGACAGCCGACGAACAGAAGGTGGCGGCGCTGGTGGCGGTGGGGTTCACCCCGGAGCAGGCCCAGGCGCTGCTGCTGGCGCTGCCGGCGAAGCAGTAATGCTACAGGCCGCCTGTGGGCAAAGCAGGGGCTTAGAGAGAAACCTCGCGAAGGGAGCATATCATGGTAATTCGACTTCACAATGACAGCGGCGACACAACAAAAATTCGGGTGCCCCAGGTGCCGGTGGTGCTATCTACAAAGCAATACCTGCGCGTGAAGAAGGAACTCAACAATAACCTGTCGGGGCTGACCGCGATCGGCCCCGACGGAAGGCCGGCAGTGATCATGCCGGGGGTGGCAACGCCGGGAGGGGTGGCAGCCCCGACGCTGCTTTTGCCCGGCCCCTTTTATGCTTGTGAATATTGCGGCGTACAAGGGCAAGACACCCTGGGGAGAGGCCAGCGCCGGAAGTGGTGCAGCGATGCTTGCAGGATGAAGGTGCAACGGCGCAGGGGGTGGGCGGCGAAGAAGGCAGCGTGGGCTGATTGGAATAGGGAGAGAGGTCTGAAAACGACTTAAAGGGCCGCGCTTTTTTAAGGCGTTCGCCTAAAAATTCTTGACAGGCTGAACCGAAAGTTTATACTACCTGAAACCCGCACCTGGGGAGGGGCGGCAACCATAGGGAGAAAATCGAGATGATCACAACTTAGGAGGAAGTAATGACAACTGAAAACGAAAAGCCCACCGCGGTAACGGTGGGCACGCAGGAGAGACTAGGGAACGACAGTACCCCAAGTCTACCCTCGCCCGCGCAGCTTGTCAAGGCCTTCACCCTGGGGGTGAGGCCATGACCTTCTCCGATATTCTCCGGCGACTAGATGACCGTGCCGGCCAGCCGGCCAAGCGGGGCAACGACGGGAACTTTGTAGTACGCTGCCCCGGCCATGATGATCGGACTGCCAGCCTGTCAGTTAAAGAGGGCGCCGAGGGGCAGACCCTTTTGCACTGCTTCGCCGGCTGCTCCGCGGAAGAAATCCTGCGGCCTTTGGGCTTAACTCCGGCTGACCTGTTCTCAGATAATGGCGACAAGCCAAAGCGCAAGGCCAGCAGCCCGCCACCGAAACCCTGCCAACCGCCGACTTATATCTACACGACCTCCGCCGGCCAGCCTGCGCACGGCGTCACCCGCACCCCCAACAAACAATTCTTCCAGTGCCACCCGGACCCCACCAGCCCGACCGGGTGGCGGTCCACCCTCGGCGGCGTGACCCCGGTCCTCTATCGCCTGCCGGAAATTCTGGGGGCGGTGGCCCAGGGGCTGCCGGTCTTTATCGTGGAAGGCGAGAAGGACGCTGACAACCTCGCCGGCCTGGGGCTGGCGGCAACGACTAATTGCCAAGGGGCGGGCAAGTGGCGCAAGTCCTACAGTAAGGCGCTGACCGGGGCGGAGGCGATTATCGTGCCGGATAATGACAAGCCGGGGGAGGCGCACGCCCTGGCGGTGGCCGCGTCTTTGGCGGGGCTGGCCAGCAGTGTGAAAATTCTCCAGCTGCCCGGCCTGCCGAATAAAGGCGATGTGTCTGACTGGATTGCCCAGGGCGGCACCGGGGAGGCGCTGCTGGACTTGGTGGCAGAGGCCCCGGAGTATGTGCCCCAGGCCGTGACCGCCACCCCCGACGAAGAGGGCGACGATGACACCGGCCTGCCCGTCGCCGACCGTCTGGTGGAGCTGGCCCTCGCTGAGTGTCAACTGTTTCGTGACCCGGCTGATAACCGGTATGCCCGGCTACCCGGCGGGCTCACCTGTGCCCTGCAGGAGCGCGGCGGCGGCCTGCGTGACTGGCTGGCCCGCCGGTGGCGACAGGACACAGGCCGGGTGCCGCACGCCGCGGCGCTGGCTGCTGCCGGGGCACAAGTCCTGGCTGAGTGTGGCGTCGCCCCGGTGGTGCCGGTGGCCCTCCGCGTGGGGGAGGTCAACGAACATATTATCATCGACCTGGGGGCCAGCGTGGTGCGGGTGACCAGGGACGGCTGGACGATCATCCCGGAGCCCGATGAAATCCGCTTCGCACGCCCGGCCACCCTAAAGGCGCTGCCGACCCCTTGGCCCGGCGGCGAGGGGCTGGAAGGGCTCCGGCAGGTAATCAACTTCTCTTCCGATGATGACTTCGTTCTCACCTGTGCCTGGCTCCTCGCGGCCCTGCGCCCCGGCTATCCTTACCCGCTGCTGGTCCTGACCGGTGAGCAGGGGAGCGCCAAGTCCACCGCCACCCGAATACTCCGGTCTCTGGTCGACCCGCACGGCGAGGACGGGCGGGGCGTCACCCGGCCACCTCGCGATGACCGTGACCTGTGGGCGGTGGCGGCTGGCGGGCACGTCCTGGCGCTGGACAACCTCAGCAGCATAGGCCCCGACCTCAGCGACTCGCTGAGCGCCCTCGCCACC
>MWBB01000236.1 GCA_002068835.1 Acidobacteria bacterium ADurb.Bin340
GCCACCGCCTCGGCCATCCGGGCATTCGGCATGTTGTCCAGCAGGGCGCCGTCCACGCCAGGAAGGCCGAGGCAGGTCTTCAACTGGTCCAGGGTTTCGCATTCCACTTCGATCTTCACCAGCAGGGGCGCCGTGGCCCTGGCCGCAGCCACCGCCGGGGCGATGCCCCCCGCCGCCGCCAGATGGTTCTCCTTGAGCAGCACACCATCCCCCAGGGCCAGCCGGTGGTTCACCCCGCCGCCGCAGCGCACGGCGTACTTCTCCAGGAGCTTCAGCCCTGGGGTGGTCTTGCGGGTATCCAGGATCCGGGCCCCGGTGCCTGCAACCGCATCCACGAAGGCCTTCGTGAGGGTGGCCGTGCCGGAGAGCCGCTGGAGCAGATTCAGCATCACCCTCTCGCCCAGCAGGATGGCCCGGGAGGAACCCGAAAGCTCGAAGGCCACCTGGCCCTTCGACAACGACTGGCCATCCTCCGCCGCCGCCTCCAGCCGGAGTTCCGGGTCCACGAGGCGGAACACCTCCCGGGCCACCGGCAGGCCCGCCACCACCAGGTCGGCCTTGGCCACCACGCGGGCCTGCATGGGACGGTCGGGCACCGCGGCCGTGGTCCAGTCCTGGGTGCTCCAGTCCTCCTTGAGGAAGGCTTCGAGGGCCGCGCGGTAGGTGAGGGGATGGGGCGGATGGAACATGGTTCCAGCGTAGGGTAGGAGCATGGCTTTGCGTATCCTCCGCCCCGATTCGTTCCGCGTGATGCCCTGGAAGAACGGGGGCGGCACCACCACGGAGCTGCTGATCCTCCCGGAAGGCGCCACGGTGACGGGGGGCTTCGACCTGCGTCTGAGCCGGGCCCAGGTGGCCTCGAGCGGTCCCTTCTCCCCCTTCCCCGGCTGCGATCGCACCCTCCTGCTGCTCCAGGGTGAAGGGCTGCGCGTGGCCTTGGAGGACCGGGATGGGCTCGCCCTGGAGCGCCCCTTCGAGCCCGTGGTCTTCTCCGGGGATGTCCCTGCATCCGGACACCTCGCAGCAGGCCCCTGCGAGGACTTCAATGTCATCACGCGGCGCCGGGCCCTGACCCACCACCTCGAAGTCCTGCGGGGCCCCGGCCCCTTCCAATCGGGCACCGGGCGCAGCCTCAACGCCTGGTTCGTGGCCCAGGGGATCCTCCAGGGGGCCGAGGCCGGATCCCTCCTGCTGGCGGGCCCCGGAAGCACCGAGGCCCTCCAGGGATCGCCGGAGGGCCTCTACCTGAGGATCGAAGTGGATCCGGCCTAGCGCTTCCGTCCCGCCTCGCCCAGAGGGGCGGAGGCTGCGGCCTCGTTGCCGTTCTGGTCCACAGCGCGAATCACGAGGCGGTCCCCCTTCACCCGGGAACGGGGAATCACCACCTCGAAACGCTCTTCTGCGTGGTCGAACACCCGGTCGTCCGGAGCCACCTGGAGCCAATGCTCTCCGTCGGCGCTGAGGGCGGCTTCCTTCAGCGCGGAGGCCGCATCCCGAGCCACGAAGCGCACCCGCAGGTTGTCGCCTTCGGCCAGGGCGCTCACCTCGGAAATCGTCGGCGGGGTGTGGTCCACCGTAAAGGTGGCCGTACGCCAGGTGGAGCGTTCCGCCCCATTGATGGGCTGGCTCGGCTCATCGGAAGCCTCCACCTCCAGGCGATAGCGCCCATCGGGCACGGGCAGGGTATCGAAGGTGAAGAAGCGCTCCCTCCAGGCCCGGGCCAGTTCGATGGGACCACCCTGCTCGGGCATCAGGCGGATGTTGAACGCGAGGGCATCCCCGTTGGGATCGCTCACCCGGAACACGAAGGCCTGGGCCCCCCGGCGGAAGCTGCGCTTCTCGGCCCCCGCATACCCCAGGGCGGGGATGAGCTTCTGGGTTTCCAGGGGCACCCGCTCGATGCCGATGTCATCCGGCGGCGCGGTGCGGGTGATGACCAGGCCCGGAGGCATGATCTCCATCCCCTCCCACATCGGGGCCAGGTTGCGGTTGGCCCAATGGACGCGCACCCCTTCCACGGCCGGAGTGGCGCCGCCACGGCTGCTGGTGAGACGCAGGCGGAACTGGGCGAAGCGGCTGGGTTTGAGGTTGGGCCGTTCCCCGCTGCGGAGGGGCGGCGACCAGGGGCTCCAGCTGCCATCCGGCGTTTCGGTGGCGCCGCTGCGGAACTGGAGTTCCACCCCAGTGCCCGCCGGAATGTCCGCATCCAGGTAGGAGCGACCCCAGTCCGCCAGGGGAGCTCCTTTGAGGATGCGGCTTTCCAGGGTTCCCGCGGTGGCCTGGGTGTCGGACAGCAGGTGCAGCTCTGCGGGATTGGAAGCCACCACCATCAGGTCGGAACCTGCGGGAAGCAGGGCCGTGGCCTGGCCCGTGCCCACATCCCCCAGCACGGCGAAGGGCTCACGATCGCGGCCTCCTGCGGTAGCCGGAAGGGCGAAGAGGCGGGAACGGTTGCCCGTGCCCACCAGCAGCTGGTCTCCCCGGAGGGCCAGGGCGTACACGTGATCCTGGGCGCTCTGCCAGAGGGTTGCGGGCACGCCATCGCCATCCAGCCGGAAGACCGCGCCCCGGGTCTGGACGCCGGGGGCCGCCAGGTAGCCTTCCCGGGCCTCCAGGCTGCCGGAGGCGTAGCGGTTGGCCACGCCGGTGCTGGCACCCACGAACAGATCGCCGCCCCGCTGGGCCAGGGCCCTGATTTCCTCGAAGCCGCTGGCGAAAAGGGTTTCCAGGCGATCCGCGCGATACCTCACCACCAGGCCGCGGCCGTGGGTGCCCAGGTAGAGCCCCCCCTGACCATCCGGGATCATGCACGTGAAGGCCGTCTCCTCCGGCAGTTCCGCCAGCTTGCGGCTGGTGCCTTCCCGGGCCAACAGCAGCACGGCGCCCCGCTCGCCCCCCGCTGCCAGGGTCAGTTCACTGCCCGTGGCGCTCATGGCCCAGACCAGCCGGGCATCGATGTCCGCGAAAGGTTTCACGTCGCCCCCGGGGGTGACCCGGAACAGCTTGCCTTCGCCACTGGGCGCCACCACCAGATCCTGGCCCACCCGGGCCATGGCGAACACGATGCCGCCCTTCACCTGGCCCAGGGGCTTCACGGAACCGCCGGTGTAGTGGAACAGTCGGCCCTCGGTGCCCGCGCTCAGGAAGAACCCGCCGCTGCCATCGGGCACGGCACACCAGATCACCCCTTCGGGCACCTGGGCCACGCGGCGGACATGGGGCGCCAGTCGGATGCGGCCGTCGGCCCCCACGCGAACGCCCTGGAGATCAGAGCCCAGCCAGTCGTTGAACCCTGAAAAGGTGGCGGGTGAGGCCAGCGAAGTCGGCGGCATCTGGGCCCGGGCGGGGGCGCCCACCAGGGCCGGAAGCACGAGGAAAGGCATCAAGCGGCGCATGGAAACTCCGACAGGAACAGCACGATCACGGGGCTCATTCGACCTCCACCTCCAGGCGCATCAGGCCCCGCACCTCCCGCTCCAGGGGCAGGAGGGCGCGGCCGATGATCCGGCGCTTCAGGCGGTTGTCCGAGGCATCACCATCG
>MWBB01000237.1 GCA_002068835.1 Acidobacteria bacterium ADurb.Bin340
TGGCCGCCTACCGCCGCCACGGTTACATTCCGGCCGATGAAGAGGGCGAAGGCGTGTCCAAGACCCTGGAATACGCCTTCGACGATGCCTGCATCGCCCGGGTGGCCGGGAAGCTCGGGCGCAGGGCGGAGCAGGCCCGCTACGACCGCCGCGCCCAGGGCTGGAAGCACCTCTTCGATCCTTCCAGCGGCTTCCTGCGGGGCCGCCTGGAGGGCCACTGGTGGAGCCCCTTCGATCCCACGGAGGTGAACGCCAACTACACGGAGGGCAATGCCTGGCAGTACGCCTTCTTCGTGCCCCACGATGTGTCGGGCCTCATGGCCTTCCACGGCGGGTCTGAAGCCTTCGCGGCCAGGCTGGATGCCCTGTTCACGGCCGAGAGCCGCATCACGGGAACCCAGCAGCCGGACATCACGGGGCTGGTGGGCCAGTACGCCCATGGCAACGAACCCAGCCACCACCTGGCCTACCTCCACGCCTTCGCGGGCCAGCCCTGGAAGACCCAGGCCCGGGTGCGCCAGCTCATGGACGGCATGTACCGCAACGCGCCGGATGGGCTCATCGGCAACGAGGACTGCGGCCAGATGAGCGCCTGGCTGGTGATGAGCGCCCTCGGCTTCTACAGCGTCACCCCGGCCTCGGGCCAGTATGTGATCGGCACGCCCTGGTTCCCGGAGGCCACGGTGCGCCTGCAGAACGGCGCCGTTATGACCCTTCGCGCCCCCGGCGCCTCTCCGGAGCGGCCCTACATCCAGGCCCTGCACCGGCGCGGCCAGGCGCACCCCCGCGCCTTCCTGACCTGGGAAGAACTGATGGCAGGCGGCGAACTGCGCTTCACCCTGGGTACCCAGCCGAGCGACTGGGGTTCCGCCGAAGTGGAGCGTCCCCGCACGGCCACGCCGGGGCCGCAGGTGGTTCCCGCGCCCTTCGTGGCCGAAGGCGCTTCCCATTTCCGGGGTACCACCGCCGTTCGCCTCGGGGTGGCGCTGCCGGGCGCCCGGGTGCACTACACCCTGGATGGTTCGGAGCCCACGGAAGCCTCGCCCCTGGCCGAAGGCACCATCTCCATCGATCGAAGCGGGGTGCTGAAGGCCCGGGCCTGGGTGGAAGGGGGCGAACCCAGTCCGGTGCTGGAGGCCACCTTCACCCGGGTGCCCGAGGGCCGCAGCCTTGTCATCCAGGGCCGCTACAGCCGCCAGTACAGCGCAGGGGGCGACAGTGCCCTCATCGACGGATTGAGAGGCGGGGCCCACTGGCGCCAGGGGCGCTGGCAGGGCTACCAGGGTCAGGATGTGGTCTTCACGGTGGATCTGGGGACGGCCCAACCCCTGGGCAGGGTGGCCCTGGGCTGCATCCAGGACACGCGAAGCTGGATCCTGATGCCCCGGGAGGTGATCTTCGAGGGGGCCAAAGAGGGCCGGACCTTCCGCGAACTGGGCCGCGCCCGGCCCACCGCGGAGCCCGGCTCCCTGGAGGTGCTGCGGGAGGATCTCGGCGTGGAGGCCGGTGGGGCCCTGATCCGGTATTTGCGGGTGACGGTGCGCCACGCGGGGCCTCTGCCGTCGAATCACCCCGGAGCCGGAAGCCCCTCCTTCTTCTTTGCCGACGAAATCCTCGCGGAGGTCAGCGGGCCAATCGGGCCTTGAGATCCGGGACTTCTTCGGGGGCGATCTTCACCGCCCGAGCCAGGGCCTGTTCCAGGAGGGTCCGGGCGGCCTCGGGCCGGTTCTGTCGTCGGGCCAGTTCCGCTTCCGCCCGAAGCACGAAGAGGCATTCGGGGCTCAGGGTGCGGGCTTCCTTCAGAAGGGCTTCCGCCCGAGGGGAGCGGGTGTCCTGGGTGAGCAGGGCCTCGGCCCACCCGGCCAGGGATTGCGCCCGGCCTTCGTCATCCTGGAGGTGGGCCTGCAGGGTGGCGGCTTCCTGGAAGTGGCGCAGAGCCTCGGCGGGTTTCTTCCGGCTCAGGTCCAGGGCCCCCCAATGCCAGAGGATGACGGGTTCCAGGGGTTTACGCTTCATCTCCCGGCAGAGGTCCAGGGCTTCCTGGAAACGCTGCTCGGCTGCGCCTGCGTTCCCCTGCACCCGCGCCAGGATGCCCAGGTTGGCCAAGGGGATGATCGTGCCGACCTTGTGGCCGATCTCCCGCTTGATCCTCAGGGAGGCCTCGAAGCGCTGGGCGGCTTCCTGGAAGGCGCCCTGGGCCAGGGCCACATCGCCCAGGTTGTTCTCGGCCAAAGATTCGGCCCAGCGGTCGCCGCTGATCCGGACGGCTTCCAGCACCCGCTGGTAGTGGCGCGAAGCGTTTGCATATTCGCCTCGCTGCTTGGCCAGTACGGCAAGGTTGTTCAGGGTCAGCACCTCGTCATCGGTCTTGCCTAGTCGCTGCTGGATCTTCAGGGCCCGATGCAGGTGCTCTTCGGCTTCCACGAAGCGTTTCCGCTCCAGGGCCAGGTAGCCGAGGTTGTTGAGGATCGCCGACTGGAAATCCTCGTCCCGGGTGGTCTGGGCCAGGCGCATGGCTTCGTCGAAGGTGGTCCAGCTGGCATCCCACTGGCCCCGCTCCATGAACAGCAGCCCAAGCTGCGTGAGGGCCTGGATCTCGGCCCTGCGGTTGCCTGCGGCCCGTGCGGCCCAGCGCCCCCATTGGATGGCCAGTTCCGAGCCGGGCTCCCCCAGTTTCTGCAGGCAGATGCCGTAGTGCACGGCGGCGGTGGCGAACTGGGGGGCCTGGTTGCAGGCCTGGGACAGATGATCCCGGGCTTCCTGGAACTGGCCGCGGTCCATGCGTTCGCGCCCCAGGGCGTAGGCCCGAAGCACCTGGGGTGGCAATTGCACGGCGTTCTCGCGCTTCTCCCCATTCAGGAAGGGATCCACGGCCTTGAGCAGATCCACACCGGCAGCCCGGGGAAGGGCCTGCAGGAGTGCATCCGGTCCGCCCCCAGCGCGGACGAGGCCCTGGTGTCGGACGGCTCCGGTCCGGTCCTGAAGGGTGTACGCGAGGGCCCACTCTCCTTTTGGCGTCTTTCGGAGGGTCGAAGCCAGGATCAGGTCGGCCCCCACCTTGCGCGCCGCGGCAAGGGCGCTGGAGGCATCCTGGGAGGGCAGGGTTTCGGCCAGCAGGGGGACCAGGCGCGGACTGGTGCGCAACGCAGAACCAAGACCGTCGGGAAGAACCCAGCGCAGCTCCGCCTCCAGGGTGGGATCCCCGGAACGGTTCTCCACGGGCAGGATGGCCACCCGGGCGGGACGTTCCTTCACCAGATCCGCCACCACGCCGCGATTCAGGAGCCCGTAGCCTCCGAGGGTGAGGAGAAGCATGGCGGTGGCGCCCAGGGCCGCCCACAGGCCCCGGGGCAGGGGGCGCTGCATGCTTCGCAGTTCTGCGGCCACCGCGCCCGCGGCCGGACGGTGTTCAGGGAAGGGGGCCAGCATCCGGTCCAGCAATCGGGCCATGCGCCGGGAGAGGCGCCGGATCGGCGCCCGTCGCGCATTGGCCAGGATGGCCTTGAACCGATCCTTTCCTTCGCCTGGAAAGGGA
>MWBB01000238.1 GCA_002068835.1 Acidobacteria bacterium ADurb.Bin340
CGGCAACACGGGTTCGAATCCCGTTAGCCCTACCAGCGCAAGTGACCCACTTGCACAACATAGAAGCCGGACACCACGTCCGGCTTCTTCTTTTTTTCGTGTTTGCCTCACTAAACGCCTCACTTGGGGTTTAACGGGGTGCCGCGTGACGCGACGCGGATGTGCAAGCTTGGGAAAGAGTTAGGTCCCATCTGGCTTTGGAGGGATCCCTCGGCGAGATACCTGGAAATGGCACCAACTCGCGCCATTTTCACGCTGTACAGGGGGTCCCCTTCGAATCTGCCACTCCCTCTTCGCGTCATCCAGGGCATCCAAGGCCTGCCCGCCTGATGCCTCCCTCCTCCTGTTGGATGGGAGGATCGGAACCCGCACCTCCACCACATCAACGCGGGCAGAGCAAAGCTCACGCTCAGCGAACGGCTTTCTTGATTGGCGACCACCCTAGAGTGCTGGCGTTTGGTTTCGCATGGGCCATGGCTACCCTTTCGGGTTCGCCTCGAATCCCGGCATCAGCAGTCGAAAGACGGGTTCTCCAAGCGGCGCGGCCAGGCACTCCATGCTGTCGATGGAGACATTCCTCTCGCCGCGTTCCACGCTTCCCACATAGGTGCGATGCAGGCCTGCGAGGTCCGCAAGCTCCTCCTGGGAAAGCCCACGCGCCTTCCGAGCAGCGCGAAGGTTGCTCGCAAAGATGAGGCGCGCACTGGGGCGCTTCGGGGTAGCAGGCACCCGATCATGCTGGTTGCCATGATGACTATAGCTCTACAGACTATAGGTAGCATTTTGATGGAATGGGTTTTGGCCTATGTCCCTGGAGTCCATCAGGAAGCCCGGGAACAATGGATTCATCCCCCACCATGCTCGGCACCCTCTTGGCCAGCGCTCATGTAAGGACTACGGATGACTCCAGCCGTCATTCCCGACAACCCCCTCGCACCGGTTTCTGGTTCCGAGCGAATCGTCGCCCTCGACATCATTCGGGCCCTAGCGCTGTTCGGGGTGATCCTCATGAATCTGCCCTCCCTTGCCGGAAACAGTTACCTGCCAGGACATGGAGTATCGGCGAACGCTTGGGAAGCATGGGGATGGGGCATCAGCAAAGCATTCCTTGCCGCCAAGGCCATGTCGAACTTCTCAATGCTCTTTGCCATGGGGCTCTTCATCCAATTTGACCGGGCCGCCGCGAGGGGCATGGGGCGGGCTTCATTTGCCTTCCGGCGGTTGGGTGGCCTGCTGATCATCGGCCTGGCGCACAACGTGCTGATCTTCGATAAGGACATCCTGGTCACCTACGCGCTCCTTGGATTCCTGTTTGCAGTGCTGTGGGGCGTACGAACCCGCACCCTGGTGCTGGTGGGCATCATCGGGCTCGTGCTCGGTGAGTCTTTGCCCCTTCTCATCAAAGCGTTCCATTTGGATCCGCGCTGGGCCACCTCCGCCTGGGTCGAAGCCAATGCTGCCGCGCGCCACCAGATCTTTGGCCAGACGGGAACTTGGCTCCAGGCGGTCAGCCACCGCTTCGCTGTGATGACCCATGGGAGCTTCGGGGCCTTCACCCTGGAAAGCCTTGGCTACATGCTTCCGATGTTCATGACGGGCGCAGTGATCTGGCGGAGCGGACTCATGCAAGACCCGGAAGCCCATCTGACGACCATTCGCCGCATCTTCCATGGCAGCTTCTGGATCGGGCTCCTGTTGAACTTCGCCATCCGTCTGCCCCTCGGCCTCATTCCAACCACATGGGGCAAGGTGGCTGAGGGTGTGCCCCTGATCCTCTTCAAGGACATTGCGGTGTACTCGCTCGCACTCGGGTATCTCATGGGGATGCTGCTGTTGCTGCGTAAACCGGCGTGGAAGCAGCGGTTCGCATTCATCATGCCGATGGGGCGCATGGCCCTCACCAACTACCTCATCCACTCCCTTCTGCTGAGCTGGGTGTTCTATCACCACGGCCTTGGACTCTGGGGCCGCACAGGCTTTCGTGCTCAGTTCCTGTTAACCGCCGCCCTTTTCGCCTGCGCCTGCGGGTGGAGTCATTGGTGGCTATCCCGATTCAGGTTCGGCCCCGCTGAATGGCTGTGGCGCTCCATGACCTACGGAATCTGGCAGCCATTCCGACGGGAGCCACCACCCCCAACCGTCGAATCGGCCTCGGAGATGGCATGAACGCAATGGGACGCTTGCGCCCTCTTCGGTGGATCCTGCTCCTGTCGGGAACGCTCAACCTGTTTGCGCAGCCCACGCTGGCGAGCGTGTGGGCCAAGCACGATGCGTTGGTCCTAGGCCCCAAGGGGCCGTCTTTGACCCCTGACACGAACCGCGCCCATTTCTTCACGGGAAAGAGCGGTCGGCGCGTCCGCGCCTGGGACTTAGGCCCTGAGGCGGCCCCCGTGATCCTGACCTGGGGTGGTGGCCCGGGAGACACCCTCTCCCCGGAGCGACTCTCCATGGGCTTCAGTTCTCCCAACGCCTACCGGCACATCGTCCTGGATCAGCCCGGCACGGGCGGTTCGGACTGGGTGCCCGGATGGAAGCCAGAGGACTGCGTGGATGACGCGGTTACGTTCCTACGCCAGCGGAACATTCGCGGCCCGATTCTGGTGAGTGGCTGGAGCTGGGGCTCCACCATGGCGCTTCTCTTCGCCCAGCGGCATCCGCAATGGGTGCGCGGGCTGGTCATTGGGGGCGTCTGGACCAACACACCGGAGGAGGTCGCCTACTATCTGGATGCTCAAGGGCCACGTTCCTGGATGCCTGGGCTTTCGGAAGCGTTCAGGGCGTACTCCGATAGCCGAGGCACAGCCTGCGACCTCCACCACGCCATTCGCCAGGGACGCGGTGGCGCGGCTTTGGCGAAGGCCTATGTCGACGCGGAGTTGATGCAGTGCGATGTCGGAGGAATCCCTCGTCCCGTCCTGTTGAATCCGCCGACCGGGCCGGATCGCGGCCCTGTGGACATGGCCACCGAAAAGGATGAGGACACCCGCTTCGCTTTCATTGAGTCAGAGATGCTCTGCCGGGGCCAACGGGGTGCTTGGAGGCTGCACCTACGCTTTCCAAAAACCCTTGCGTCAGTCCCCCTGGTGGTCATTCAGGGGCGCTACGACCAGGTCTGTATGCCCGAGACCGCCAGGAGGGTGTTCCGCGCATGGCCAGGGCATCGGAAGCGCTTAATCCCCATGAATGCCGGTCACTGGAGCTTCAGCGGGCCTAGCCCGAACAGCCGCAAGCGCGCTGGCCTGGAATTGACCCCCACACAGGAACAGCAACTGGATCGCGCCATGAAGCTGGATTTCGGATCAGGTTTCATCATCGAAGCAGCCCTCGCGTGTCTGATTGAGGAGCAAGGGGTGCCCAGGAAGGAGAACCACTGAATCCGGGGGCTAGGCCCGGTGGTTGCAGGCTTCATCGCCTCGTATAAACCTGACCTAAGCGTATCCGGATGGTGGCGCTGGTCTATGTTCCGCATCGCAGTTCAAGCAGGGGTTCCTGGCA
>MWBB01000239.1 GCA_002068835.1 Acidobacteria bacterium ADurb.Bin340
GAGCAGCTCGAGCGGCGGACGGGCGGAGGCGTTCTTGACTTCAAGGACCGGCGCTTGCGGCAGCTGTGGCGGAGTCGCGGAGGCTGCCGAGTCCTCAGGGGAACGAACCGGCTGGACAGGGACAGGCCAGTGGGAGGCCACCAGCTCCTCCAGCTGCTCCTGGGTGCCCCGCAGGAGGGTGTTCACGTATTCCGCCACTTCGTGTTCGGAGGGATCGTTGGTAAGACGGCTCAGATAGCCTTTGAGGTCGCGTTCCAGCAGGCGGGCGCTGGGATAGCGGCGCTCCACGTCCTTCTGCAGGGCCCGTTCCAGGATGCCGGCCACTTCGGCAGAAACCGTGGGATTCACGCTGCGGACATCCTGCACCTTGCCCAGGCGAACCTTCTCCAGCACGCCCAGTTCCGAATCCGCCTGGAAGCACCGCTCCCCCGTGAGCAGTTCGAAGAGCACCAGCCCCAGGCTGTAGATGTCCGAACGGCTGTCCAGGGGCTGGCCCAGGGCCTGCTCGGGGCTCATATAGAGCAGCTTGCCCTTGAGGGCCCCGGCCATGGTCTGGGTGCTCTTGGTGGCGGCCTTGGCGATGCCGAAATCCACCAGCTTCACGGCGCCTTCGGAGCCGATGAGGATGTTCTGGGGGCTGATGTCCCGATGGACGAGCTTCAGCTCCTTGTCGTTCATGCCCTTCTTGCGATGGGCGTAATCGAGGGCTCCCGCCACCTTCATGGCCACGAAGGCGGCTACGGGCTCCGGGAAGGGCATGCGGTATTCCCGCACCTTGCGCAGGAGGCTGCGGAGGTCGCGGCCATCCACGAACTCCATGGCGATGTAGTAGAACCCGCCCGCCTTCCCCAGATCGAAGATCTGCACGATGTTCGGATGGGTCAGCTGGGCCGCCAGCTTGGCCTCGTCGATGAACATGCGCACGAATTCGTCGTTGTCCGAAAGATGGGGCAGGATGCGCTTGATGGCGACGATCTTCTCGAAGTTGTGAACGCCCCGCTGGCGGGCCTTGAAGAGCTCCGCCATGCCCCCGACAGCGATCTTCTCCAGCAGATAGTAGTTCCCGAATTCCTCCAGGCTGCCTGGAGGCGGCTCAGCGGCCTCCGGGGCGGGAGGCGGCGGAGCTGGGGGCGGAACCACCGGACGGGAGACGGGCGGAGGCCCCAAGGGATCCGGCCTGCGGGCGATGGGCGTGTTCTCGCTGTCGCCCACGAATTCCAGATCGAAGCCGCCTTCGTCGAACGACACAGGCTTCGGGAGCGGCTCAGGAAGTGCGGCAGGGACTTCCGCAGGCGAGAAGGGATCCTTGATGCCCGAGATGCCACTCAGCGTGAATTCGGCCGTCGGAGGCGGAACCTTCGCGGCCGGGTTACCGGCTGGAGCAGGCGCAAGCCCTTTCGGCGGCAGGGGCGCCGTGCGCAGGGCATCCTGGGAAAGATGAGGCCGCGGGGGCTCGGGCATCTGGGGGGGCCTGGGGGGAGGAAGCGGTACCACCGGATCGGCCTGGACCGGCTCCGAGGCCGGCAGATCGGAAGGGCTATCCAGATCCGCCAGGATGTCCGCAAAGAGATCCTCGGCCGTGAACTTGTTCCGCTCTGCCCGGACGGTCCCCAGGATGCCGTTCAACTGACCCGCCCAACTCTGGGGCGGCGCCGCCGGATCGAGCGAGCCCACAACGCCGGGCACGGCTCCATTCCCCAGGGTGACAACGGGGAGCCCCGGGTAGCGCCCCCGCAGGGCCTCGACCGCAGCAAGCCCCGCGGGCCCGCTGCGCCGGGGATCCACCAGGATCAGACTCGGCGCATCGCCTTCCTTGAGTCCAAGAGCCTCGGCACTGGGTACGGCCTTCACCTCCCACCCTCCGCTCCTCAAGGCCACCTCGACCCCGGGGTAGGGCAGGGAGGCTCCGTCCAGGAGGATGACCGAGGGCTGTGGCATCGAGGCTCGCGAGAAACAGGCCATTCTATTCGGTGGACATCGGCCCCGGCAATGCGGGCGCCTTTTCCCTCGTTCAGGAAGGGAACCGGGTGTATTCTGGCAGACCGGTCCGGCTCAAGGTGTTCAACCTGCTGGGCGATTCCACGGCGAAGGGAGGGATACCACACATGCCATTGGTCAAGATCAAGGAAGACGAAACCTTCGAGAACGCGCTTCGCCGCTTCAAGCGGAAGTGCGAGAAGTCCGGCATCATGAGCGAACTGAAGAAGCGCCAGTTCTTCGAGAAGCCGAGCGCCAAGCGCAAGCGGAAGATGCTCGCCGCCCGCAAAAAGACCCTCAAGCGTCTCGCCCAAGAGCGCCGCATCATGGGTTGATCCCTCCTGGGATCCCACCCTGGGCGGTCTCGCGCATTCGCACCGCGAATGCCGAGAAAAAGACCCTCAAGCGTCTCGCCCAAGAGCGCCGCATCATGGGTTGACTTTGATGCACTGTATGACACAGGCCCCGGATTCCGGGGCCTGTGTTGCGTAATCCAGTCCCACGACCTCGTTGACGGGCTTTCCCTCCCTTGAGATGGTCGTGGGATCGGACACGGCGTGAAGCCTGCCCAGCCTCAAGGCCAACCCCAGAGCCCACGCCCTTCCCAGGAGCCCCCATGGCCATTTCCACCCTCAAGCTCACCACCGAAATGAAGGCTGGCTTCCGAACGGAGGTCGCCTGCGGCAAGCCCTTTGTCATCGATCAGCCGAACCCCATGGGTTCCAACGAAGGACCCAATCCCCTGGAAGTCTTCCTCAGCGCCCTCGGGGGATGCATCTGCGCCATTGGCCGCATCATCGCCAACCAGGAGAAGCTCGATGTCCGCAGCATCCGCGTGGCGATCGAAGGCGATCTCGACAAGAATTTCCTGCTGGGAACCACCACCGAAGGGCGCGCGGGCTTCACGGAGATCCGGGCCAGGGTCGAAGTGGATGCGGACATGACCCCCGAAGAGAAGGCTGCTTTCGTGGATCGCATCGAGAAGCGGTGCCCCATCGCAGACAACATGGTCCACGGCACCACCATTCGCACCCAGGTGGTCTGAGCGTCGCCGGTCCCAGATGCAGGAACGGGAGCAGGCTGAGTGCCTGCTCCCGTTCTTGCATCTCGCGGAACACGCCTGCGGAGAGAATGGGGGCATGAGCGCGCATCGACCCGATCCGGCACGACGTGGACTGGAGGCCGTGGAGTTCCCCACGCTGGTGGAACTCATCGCCCGGAACGCGCGCACAGGCGCCGCCCGGGACTCCCTGCGCCGCATGCACCCCTGGGATGGACGTTCAGGCCTGAGGCGGCTGCGCCAGCGCGAGTTGGAGCCCTTGTGGATCACGGATCCCGCCGGCCTTCCCGTGGTGGCCTTCGATGAGGCTCTTGAGGAAGTCACCAGCCCGGCCGGATGGCCTCTGCCCGAACACTGGCGACAGTTGCGGGAGGGGCTCCGGGGGCTCGGCACCCTTCTCCGGAGTGTGGCGGGCCTCGCTTGGCCCGCATCCAAACCCGCGGAGCCCGGC
>MWBB01000240.1 GCA_002068835.1 Acidobacteria bacterium ADurb.Bin340
CGGCGGGCCCGCCTGCCTGTTGTGGGGCGAGGACTGCCCGCCGGGCCGCTTCTGGACCGGTGTGGTGCTCATGTCCCTCATGGCTCTCCTGGTGCTGCTGGCCATCATGGCCATGGCTTTCGCGGGCGCGACCGTGATGAGCCGCATGGGCGGTGCCCGATGAGCCTGGCCCCCGGCCTGACCTTGACCCTCGAAGCCCCGGCCGCGCCCCGGGAATCCGCCGCGGCCGTGGCCTCCGGCGCCCTGGAGGTCTTCAGCACCCCCAGCCTGGTGGCCCGCTTCGAGGCCGCCTGCCTCCAGGTTGTCCAACCCCACCTGCCTGGAGGATCCACCACGGTCGGCATCGAGGTGGCTGTGAAGCACCTCAAGGCCACGTCCATCGGCCAACCCGTGCGCTGCACCGCCACCGTGACTGCGGTGGCGGGCCGACGCATCACCTTCGCGGGGGAGCTGTGGGATGCCGAAGGCAGGATCGGCGAAGGCACCCACACACGGATGGTGGTGGATGCCGCCGCCTTCCTGGCCCGGCTTTCCCGATAGCGATCAGGCGGGTTGGGGTTCCCCGGCCAGCCGTTCCTGGAGGGCCGAGGCCACCTGGAGGCCCAGGGTGTGGCAGGCGGCCAGGGTGTCGCCCCCCGGGACATACAGGGTCTTGGTGCTGCCGGCCAGTTCCATCCCCATGGACGTCAGGGCCTCTTCCACCTGGCGCACGGCTTCGCCGCTCCAGCCGTAGGAGCCAAAGGCGCCGCCCACCCGCCCGGTGGGTTTCAGGCCCTTCAGGTAGCTGAGGGCTTCCACCACTGTTGGGAAGGCCTGGTTGTTGAGGGTGGGACTGCCCACCACCAGAGCCCCGGCTTCCAGCACCTCGGTGGCCAGGTCGCTGCGGTGGCTGCCGGAGAGAGGCATGAGTTGGACTTCCAGCCCCCCTTCGTGGAGACTCTCGCCCACCACCCGGGCCATGAGATCCGTGCTGTCCCACATGGTGTCGTAGGCCACCACCGCCTTCGGGCGCAGGGTGTTGGAGGACCAACGTCGGTACGCCTCGAGGATCCGGGGAAACCGATCCCGCCAGATGGGCCCGTGGTCGGGGGCCACCGTGGCCAGGGGCAGGTTCATTTCGTCCAGCCGCGCCAGCAGCTTCTGGATCATGGGACCGAAGGGCATCAGGATGTTCGCGTAGTACTTGGCGGCTTCCTGATCCAGCAGGTGCTCCGGCAGGGCCTCCGCGAAGCGCTCCAGGCTGGCCAGGTGCATGCCGAAGGCGTCCTGGCTGAACAGGAAGGCCTGCTCGGGGATGTACGTGAACATGCTGTCGGGCCAATGCAGGAAGCGGGTTTCCAGGAATTTCAGGGTGAGGGGCGAGGCGCCGCCGCTTACCTCCAGGGTGTCGCCGTCCTTCACGGCCTCGGCGCCCAGGTTGCCGAAATGGGCGTGGAGGGCCTTGACCCCCAAGGGGCTGGCCAGGAAGCGGGAAGGCTTCACCCGCTCCAGCACCTGGGGAAGTGTGCCGCTGTGATCCATTTCGGCGTGGTTGCTGATGACCACATCGATTTCGGAGGGATCGCAGACCGAGGCGATCCGCGCGAACATCTCGTCCTCGAAGCCGGCCTTCACCGCATCCACCAGCACCGTGCGCTCCCCACGGATCAGGTAGGCGTTGTAGGTGCTGCCGCGGTTGACCTGGTAGCCATGGAAATCGCGGATCGACCAGTCGATCGCGCCCACCCAATGGATGCAGTCCCCGACGGGGACGGCCCGGAACGGCGTCGTCATTGTTTCCTCCCGGATGCCTGCAGGCCCTCGCCCGCTGGTCCTGCTCCTACGATGCCAGCAGTTGCCAGGGTTTCGCCGCGTTGTGATCCCGCTCAAAAACGGGCGCCCGCCCCGCTGGGCCTGGAAGGCGGGCAGAATGGAAGGGCGCGAGGAGAGCCATGTCTGAAAAACCCGTTTCCTTTGGTCCCGTCGGCAATTTCATCAAGCATCACTACCGGCACTTCAATGCCGCGGCGCTGATCGATGCCGCCGAGGGCTACCGCACCTTCCTGGCCGGAGGCGGCCGCATGATGGTGACCCTGGGCGGGGCCATGAGTACCGCCGAACTGGGCCTCTCCTTCGCCGAGATGATCCGCCAGGACAAGGTGCACCTGATCGTGTGCACCGGCGCCAACCTGGAGGAGGACATCTTCAACCTGGTGGCCCACGATTTCTACGAGCGGGTGCCGCACTACCGGGACCTGACGCCCCAGGACGAAGCGGACCTCCTGGGCCGCCACATGAACCGTGTGACGGACACCTGCATCCCTGAGATGGAAGCCATGCGCCGCATGGAGAAGGCCATGCTCGAAGTCTGGATGGAGGCGGATCGCAAAGGGGAACGCTGCTTCCCCCACGAGTTCTTCCAGAGGGTGCTGAAGAGCGGCAAGTACAAGGAGTATTACCAGATTGATCCCAAGAACTCCTGGATGCTGGCGGCCCTCGAAAAGAACATCCCCATCGTGGTGCCCGGCTGGGAGGATTCGACCCTCGGCAACATGTTTGCCGCCGCCTGCATCCGGGGCGATGTGAAGAACGTCCACACCGTGCGCACGGGCATCGAATACATGACCTGGCTGGCCCAGCACTACCAGGATGTCACCAAGACTTCGACCCTCGGCATGTTCCAGATTGGCGGCGGCATCTCCGGCGACTTCCCCATCTGCGTGGTGCCCATGCTCCACCAGGATCTGGAACTCACGGATGTGCCCCTCTGGGGCTACTTCTGCCAGATCAGCGACAGCACCACCAGCTACGGCTCCTACTCCGGCGCCGTGCCCAACGAGAAGATCACCTGGGGCAAGCTGGGCGTGGATACCCCCAAGTTCATCGTGGAAAGCGATGCCACCATCGTGGCGCCGCTCATCTTCGCCTACCTGCTGGGCTGGTAAAGGCCTTTCACCACGGAGACACGGAGAACACGGAGTCAAAGAAGGCCTTGTTAAGCCTTTCTTTTGACTCCGTGTCTTCGTGGTGCGTTTGGGTTTGAAGGGATTACTTCAGCGCGGTCTGGAGGGCCCGGGCCACCTGGGCGGCGCTCCAGTTGCCGTTCTGGCCCGCTTGGGAGATCAGGACCCGGCCCGTGGGCACGTGGATCACCTGGAGGCTGAAGGAACTGATGGTGGCGCCCCAGCCCATGGCCTTGATCCGGCACACGTAGGGCGTGTCGTAGCGCATCACCCGTTCGCCTGCGTCCTTGCCCTCCTCGGGCTTCACCACCATGGAGAGGGAACCGTGGCTGCGGACATCGAAACCGCCCTCGGTGAAGGCCTGGATGATGGCGTGCTCCAGCCCGGCGCCCTCCACGCCCACCATATGGACCGTGATGGCCGCCCCGGCGGGCAGCTTTTCCGTGCGATGGGCCACCGTCTGGATCTCGGCGCAGGCCGTGAGCAGCAGCAGAGCGGGAAGGGCAAGCAGGATGCGCATGGGGACCTCCG
>MWBB01000241.1 GCA_002068835.1 Acidobacteria bacterium ADurb.Bin340
TGGGCGTGGAGGTCCTCACCCCCGATTTCATGGGCGACCTGGAGGCCGTGGCCACCGTGGTGGCCGCCGGTCCCGCCGTGTTCAACCACAACACCGAAACGGTGCCCAGCCTCTACCCGGTGGTGCGCCCCGCGGGCCGCTTCCCCCGCAGCCTCGCGGTGCTGAAGGAGGCCAAGCGCCTGGGCCGCGCCCTCTTCGGCGAAGACTTCCGCACCAAGTCGGGCCTCATGCTGGGCCTGGGCGAAACCGAGGCCGAACTGATGGAGGTCTTCCGGGCCCTGGCCGAAGCCGGGGTGGACATCCTCACCCTCGGCCAGTACCTGCGCCCCACCCGCCACCAGCTTCCGGTGAAGGCCTACATCCATCCCGATGCGTTTGCCGAGCTGGGCCGCAAGGCCAAGGCCCTCGGCTTCCGCACCGTCTACGCCGGCCCCCTCGTGCGCAGCAGCTTCAACGCCCACGAAGTCGCCCAGTACGAAGGCATCAGCATCGTGTAGGGCGCCTCAGCCGCCTTCGGGGCGGCCTTCACGCTTCTTCCGGATGCGGTTGAGGGTGCGGAGTTCTTCGGGGGCGGGGGGCAGGCTGGGCAGGTCCAGGGGCTGGATCCGGTGGTCGCCCAGGATGCCCCAGGCGCGGGCCTGGCGGGGCAGGCGCTCGGCCTGCATGACTTCCCAGCCCTGGGCGTAGCTCACGAAGGGCGGCATCACCAGGGCGAAGCCGGTGTAGAGGAAGGCGGGGTAGCGCAGCCATTCGGGTTCGCCCGCGGGGCCCGGTGTCGGCACGGCGAAGAGGGGATGCAGGCCGCCGTTGATCCAGAAGCCCTGGGGCGGATCGTGGCGCGGGTAGACGAAGATGCGGCGGCGGTGCATGCAGGTCCACAGGCCCGCACGATAGGTCTCCAGGGGCTGGATGCCGGTGCCCTCCAGGGCCGGGCCCCAGCTGCGTTCGGGATGGCCCACCACCTGGACCACCTCGCGCCCCTTGCCCGTGAGCTTCCGGAAGAGCATGCGCAGCTCCTCCACTTCCTCCCGATCCTCCAGGTTGCCCTGGTTGGGCTTCACATCGCCCAGCAGGATCACGCGCCGGGGCTGGTGGTCGGCCAGAAGGCCCAGCAGGCGCTCCCACAGATCGTTGTGTTGGCCCGAGGGGATCTGGTCCGGGCGCTTGCGCCGGGCGGCCCCCAGGCCCAGGAAGAGATCGGCCAGGATCAGGGTGCCCGCGCGGGGCAGCCACACGGCACGGCGGCTGTCCAGGTGGAGGTCGTCGGAGAAGGGCGTCAGCATCCCCTTCATTGGACCACGGCAGGTAGACTCACCCAATGGGCGGAACGTTCTTCGAAGCGGGGGCGGGCCTGGGCGCAGGCCTCACGGGGGGCGCCCTGTCCGGGCTTTTCGGGGTGGGCGGCGGCATCGTGCTCATTCCCCTCCTCATCTTCCTGCTGGGCATGGGCCAGCATCAGGCCCAGGGCGTCACCCTGGCCATTCTGCTGCTGCCCAACAGCCTTCCGGCCGTGCTCCAGTACTGGCGCCGGGGAATCCGGGCCCCTTGGGCCCTGGTGATCGCGGTCATCGCCGCCTTCCTGCCGGGCGTGGCCCTGGGCGCGCGCCTGGCCGTGGGGATCCCGGAAACCCCCATGAAGGTGGGCTTCGTGCTGTTCCTGCTGGCAGTGGCCGCGCGCACCTTCTGGACCGGCCGCTCTCCCGCCGCCGCGCAGGAGGATCCGCGGCCCTCGCCCGATTGGCGCAAGGGCCTGGCCATCGGCCTGCTGGGGGGCATCACCTCGGGGCTCCTGGGGATCGGCGGGGGGGTGGTGATGATCCCCCTCCTGGTGCTGTGGGCCCGGCTCACCCAGCACGAAGCCCAGTTGGCCAGCATGCTCATCATGCTGCCCCCGATCGGCCTGCCCGGGGTGCTTGTCTACCTGAAGGCCGCCCAGGGCTTTCCCTGGCATGTGGCCGGAGGCGTGGCCCTGGGATTTGCCGTGGGCGCCTTTTTCGGCGCCCGCCTGGCCACCCGCCTCAGCGGCCCGAGGCTCCAGCGCCTCTTCGCCGCGGTGATGGTGCTGCTGGCGCTGATGCTCTTCGTTCGGCGCTGAACCTCACCGCCGCGCATTGAGGATCAGCATCGCGTCGCCGTAGGAGAAGAAGCGGTACCGCTCGCGGACGGCTTCGGCGTAGGCGGCCTGGGCGGTGTCGAGGCCCATGAGGGTGGAGACCAGCACGAAGAGGGTGCTTTCGGGCAGGTGGAAGTTGGTGAGGAGGTGGTCCGCGGTGCGCAGGTGGTACCCGGGGCGGATGAAGAGGTTGGTGGAGCCGCTGCGCTTCAGGGCTCTGCCATCCCAGGCGGCTTCCAGGGTGCGCAGGCTGGTGGTGCCGATGGCCACGAGGGGGCGTTCGCGGCGGGCCAGCACCGGTTCCAGGGCCTGGGCCGTGGATTCGGGCACCTCCCAGCGCTCCTCGTGCATGGCGTGGTCATCCAGATCCTCGGCGGTCATGGGCCGGAAGGTTCCCAGGCCCACGTGGAGCCGCACGGGCCGCCACAGGGCGCCCCGGGCCTCCAGGGCGGCGATGAGCTGCGGGGTGAAGTGCAGGCCCGCCGTGGGGGCGGCCACCGCTTCGCCTTCGGCGGCGTGGAAGGCGGTCTGGTAGCGGGTTTCGTCCTCCGCTTCGGCCGCATGGGTGATGTAGGGGGGCAGGGGCAGGCGTCCGATGGCATCCACCGCATCCCAATCCAGGGCTGCGCCGCTCCGGGCCACGCGCACCCGGCGCAGGCCTTCGTCGAGGGTTTCCAGCACGGCGAGTTCCGCCAGGGCATCGCCCGAAATGGGATCCACCACGGTGGCGGCCTTGCCAGGCTGGAGCCGGGCGCCCGGGCGCACCAGGGCTTCGAAGGTGCCATCCGCGAAGGCCCGCAGCAGCAGGGCTTCGCCCGCTCCGCCGCCCGCGCGCCGCAGCTGCAGGCGGGCGTGGCGCACCTTCACATCGTTGGGTACGCAGAGGGCCTCGGGCGGCAGCAGGTCCGGCAGGTCGCGGATGGCGCGGTGCTGCCAGGCGCCCGTGGCGGCATCCACCACCAGCAGGCGCGCGCCATCCCGCTCCGGCGCCGGGTGCTGGGCGATGAGGTCCTCGGGCAGGTCGAAGTGGAAGAGGCTGCGCTTCATCAGCCTTCCGCGAACTGGAGGCGGTGGAGCCGCGCGTACTCGCCGTTCAGGCCCAGCAGCTCCTCGTGGCGGCCCACTTCCACCACGCGGCCCTGCTTGAGCACGCAGATGCGGGTGGCCCGCTGGATGGTGGAGAGGCGGTGGGCGATGACGAGGGTGGTGCGGTTCTCCATGAGCCGCTCCAGGGCCTCCTGCACGGCCCGTTCGCTTTCGGTGTCCAGGGCGCTGGTGGCCTCGTCCAGGATGAGGATGGGGGGATCCTGCAGCAGGGCGCGGGCGATGGCGATGCGCTGGCGCTGGCCGCCGCT
>MWBB01000242.1 GCA_002068835.1 Acidobacteria bacterium ADurb.Bin340
TGCTTGTGGGACTTGCTCCGTCCCTCGCCGCCTCCCATGGGATGGTCTACAGGGTTCATGACCATACCGCGAACCATTGGACGTCTCCCCAGCCAACGGGTCTTCCCGGCCTTGCCGAGGGACACGTTCTCGTAATCTTCGTTTCCGACCTGGCCGATGGTGGCCATGCATTCCTGCAGGATGAGCCGGAGCTCGCCGCTGGGCATGCGGAGGTAAGCATACTTTCCCTCCTTGGCCATGAGCTGGGCCGATGTGCCTGCAGCGCGGACAAGCTTGCCGCCCCTGCCGGGTTCGAGCTCGAGGTTGTGAACCATGGTGCCCACGGGGATATCCTTCAGCTTCAGGGCGTGGCGTTCCAGGATGCCGTTGAAGGCGGCTTCCAGGGCGTCGTGAGCATAATCCTCGAGGGCCGCCACGTCCCGCAGGGCGGGCTTCACGGCTTCCGTCATGAACTTCTCCACGGCCTTCTCGTCGAAGGCGGCGGGGGCCTCCCAGAGGAAGGCCAGGGCCTCGGCCATTTCCTTCAGGCTCTTGCCCTTCTGGGTGGCGGTGATGGCGATGCGCTTGAAGTCGTCGTTCCGGGTGATCCAGGCTTCGGGCAGGAAGGGGCGCAGGTGGGGCTCCAGCTCCTGCCAGGTGGCCCGCTGCACGAGCTTCTGGTTCATCCAGGCGAGCTTGTCCATGTCGAAGCGGGCGGGGCTCTTCTGGATGTCCTTGAGGTCGAAGAGCTGGATCATCTGCTCGTCGGAGAGCAGTTCTTCCTCCGCAGTCTCCGGGGCTTGGCCATCGATCTTGGGGGTCCAGGAGAGGCGCGCCAGGGCCAGGCGCACCGCGGCGGGCAGGAAGCCCATGGCCTGGTATTCGGTGATGCTGGTGGCGCCGTGGCGCTTGCTGAGCTTGGCGCCGTCCTTGCCCAGGATCATGGGCACGTGGGCGAACTCCGGCTGTGCGTAGCCCATGGCGTGGTAGAGGGCGATCTGCTTGGGGGTGTTGGAGACATGGTCGTCGCCCCGGATGACATGGCTCACCTCCATGCCCGTGTCGTCCACCACCACGCAGAAGTTGTAGGTGGGCACGCCCAGCTCGGCGCCTTCGCCGGTGCGGGCGATGATCCAGTCGTCCAGCGTGTCCGCCGGAAAGGCCAGGTGGCCCTTGATGAGGTCGGTCCAGGCGATGGCGCCGTCCTCCAGCCAGTCCTCGTGGCCTTCGGGCATCTTCAGCCGCACGGCGTAGGGCTGGCTCGCGTCGTGGTTCTTGTGGCGGCAGCCGTTCCCGGCATCGTGGCCCCGGCCGTACTGGAAGGGCACGCCCTTGGCCTCCACCGCGGCGCGGCGGGCCTCCAGCTCCTCCTTGGTGCAGCGGCAACGGTAGGCCTTCCCTTCGAGCAGCAGCTTCTCCACGGCGGGCTTGTAGTGGCTCTCCATGCGCTGCATCTGGCGGTAGGGGCCATGGGGGCCCACCCAGTGGGCGGGATCGCCCACCACCGGGCCCTCGTCCCAGTCCAGGCCGCACCAGGCCATGCCTTCCTCGATGATTCGGATGTTGTCGTCGGTGCTGCGGCTGAGGTCCGTGTCCTCCACGCGCAGGATGAACCGGCCCCCGTGCTTGCGGGCGAAGAGCCAGCAGAAGAGGGCCGTACGCACGCCGCCGATGTGCAACATGCCGGTGGGGGAGGGGGCGAAACGGGTGACGACAGGACGGGACATAACACCTCGACAGACCTGACCTTCCAGTCTGACTGATCCCAGGTGTCCGGCCCAGCCTCGGCTACTTGAGGTAGAGCTTCAGCTTGATCTCCACGGGGCCTTCGGCGCTGAAGAGGCTGCGGTCCAGCACCACGGGGACCTCCACGACGCTGGTGTGGCTGTGGAGGTGGGCTTCCGGCGCGACATGGCCCGGTTCGTGGGCTGCGGGCAGTTCCTCGATCTCCTCCAGCAGCTCGCCGGCGCCCAGTTCCTCCACTTCGAGAGGACGGGAGGCGGGCTCGGCGGGGGCAGGGGTGGCCGCCGGCCTGGGCGGAGCGACCGGGAGCAGGTCCGGAGCCTCCACGGCTGCCATCCCACCGCCGTACTTCTCGGCCAGATGCTTCAGGACCTGGCGGGCGATGCCCGTGAGGGTCTCCCGCACGCCATCGCCCCGGATGGCGCTGGCTTCGAAGGTGGGCGCGCCGAACCAGTTCACTTCCTTCTCGAGCACATCGACGGGCAGGGCGTTGGGCGTGTCCCGCTTGTTCCACTGGATCACGTGGGGCATCTTGTCCAGCTCGGCGCCCTGCTCCTTGAGATTGTCGATGAGGTTCTGCAGGCTCTCCCGGTTGCTTTCCAGCATGGGGGCCTGGGAATCCGCCACGAACACCACGCCATCGGCGCCCCGCAGCACCAGTTTGCGGGTGGCGTCGTAGAAGACCTGGCCCGGCACCGTGTAGAGCTGGATGCGGGTCTTCATGCCGCGGATGGTGCCCAGTTCGATGGGCAGGAAATCGAAGAACAGGGTGCGGTCCGTCTGGGTGGCCAGGGAGAGCATCTTGCCCCGGCCGTCCTGGGGCAGGCTGTCGTAGATGAACTGGAGGTTGGTGGTCTTTCCGCACAGACCGGGGCCGTAGTAGACGATCTTGGCCGTCAACTCCTTGGTCGCTGCGTTGAAGAGGACCATGCTGCCTCCAGGTGTCAGGCACTGCGTAGCTTGACCCCGGCCCGCAGCGGGGTCAAGGCGGCCCTGGGTGCCGGGGGGCGCGGAAAATTGAAAAGCATCCGGCGCCGGCCTACACTGCCTCAGACCTTTCTTTGCGAGGACATCGTGGCCAAGCTGCTGGTCCAGGAAAGCGCCGGTGTGCGCGAGTTCGAAATGGTGGACAACGAAGTCCACATTGGGCGCGAACTGGATAACACCCTCCGTCTCGCCGATCCGAGCATTTCGCGGCACCACGCGGTGATCCGGCGCACGTCCGACGGTTGGGAAGTCCAGGACCTCCAGAGCAGCAACGGTGTGCTGGTGAACGGCAACCGCGTGCCCTCGGCCACCCTCAAGGATGGCGATCGGGTGACCCTCGGCCAGATCCAGATGACGTTCTCCGAACCTGCGGCTTCCCTGGGCACCGTGATGATGCCTGCCGGGGCGCCGCCGAACCCCTTGGGCACCGTGCGCATGGATCCCTCCGAAATGGCCAAGATCCAGGGTGTGGGTTCCGCGCCGGCTCCCGTTCCTACGGCCCCGGTGCCTGCTATTCCCGTGCCCCCTCCGGCCCCCGTGGCGCCCCCGCCGCCGCCTGCGGTGCCCGCACCGCCGCCTGTGGCCGCCGCCATGCCCCCGTTGCCTCCGGCCCCGGTTCCCCCCGCTCCGATTCCGCCTCCTCCCATGCCGCCGCCCATGGCCTCGCCCTCTTACGGGACGGTGGCTCCCGAGGGCGTCGGCGAGAACCCCGCGCCGGGCTTCCTGAGGCCCTA
>MWBB01000243.1 GCA_002068835.1 Acidobacteria bacterium ADurb.Bin340
GCTCCACAGGCTGCCGAGCCGCAGGCGAAGGTTGGGATGGCCCAGGCTCCGCAGCCACGCCATCAGCCAGGTCAGCGGGGAGGCCTCCACTCCCGTGATGGGAAGGCCCGGGAACCGCTGGGCCAGGAAACAAGAGGGGTCTCCCAGGCCGGCTCCCAGATCGGCGAACTGTTCTGCCTTTTCCCCTTCAAGGATTTCGGCCAGGGCCTCCCAGGCCGGGCGTCGGGAGAGATACAGGGGCACCCGGGTCAGAATGCCCCCGCCGTAGATGAGGGCCAGGCCCAGGAACAGGGTCGGCCACACCCAGGGGGGCAGGGCGCGCGCCAGCTGCCAGGCCAGGGCCACGGGCAGGAGCACCTGGAAGGCCCACCAGCCAGGACCCAGGCCCAGAAGGCGGGCCCCCAGCGCGGCCAGGAAGCCCTGGGCCAGTACCCAGCCCGGTCCCGGCAGGCGAAGACCCAGGCGCACCGCCAGCACCAGCAGCAGCAGGGCCGCCCCCTGGGCCATCAAGGCCCGCAGCACGGGGGGGATGCGTTCCCGGGGCATCAGGCGGTGGCGCGTCCGAAGGCCAGCCGCCGCCAGAGGGTTTCCAGGGGGCCCTGGGCGTGGCGCTGAAGCCAAGCGCGGCTCAGGAAGAGCTGTCCCACCCAGAGCAGGATGCCGATCCCGAGGGCCAAGGGCAGGGCCATGCGGCCGAAGAGCCCGAAACCGTAGAAGTAGAAGATCGTGGTCATCACCAGGGAATGGGTCAGGTAGTTGGTCAGGCTCATGCGGCCCGCCCCGGCCAGCCACGCGCCGAGGCGCGCGCCCGGGCCCAGGACGAACAGGACCAGGCCTGCCGCATAGCCCAACGTCAGGGCGGGGCTGGTGAAGGCGGAAAGGGACATGCCCAGCAGGGCCTTGGCGGTGCCATCCACCGTGAATCCCTGCCCCAGGAGATATCCGTAGAGCAGGTTCCCGGGCAGTCCCAGCCCGAAGCCCCAGAGGGCGAGCTTCTTCAGGAAGGGACGGTGGGCCTGGAGATCCTGCACGATGCCCTTGCGCCAGGCCCAGAGCCCCAGCAGGAACATGGCCAGGATGTGGGGCGCCAGGACCAGGGTCATGCCGTAGTTGCTGAAGAGTTCCTTCAGGCGGAACGTGAACAAGGCGCTGTAGGGGCCGGAGCCGTAGGCCGCGAGGCTGCGGGCCGTTTCCGCTGCCATGGCCTGGTCCTGGGCCGCGAAGGAACGGGCCATCTCCTGGGGGGCGAAGGCGGCGCCCATCGCCACCAGCCCGGCGATGGCGGCACCGATCAGGGCCAGGACGATCAGCAGGCCGATGGCCCAGACGAGAAGGGTGCGGGGCTTGCAGCGGGCGAAGGCGGGCAGCAGCAGGCCGATCAAGGCGTAGATGGCGAGGATGTCCCCCATCCAGAGCAGCGTGCCGTGCAGCAGGCCGAAGCCCAGCAGCACCATCAGGCGGCGTCGGAAGCGGCGTCCGGGCTGCTCGCCCCGGGCTGCGAAGCGGTCCATCTGGATCGCGAAGCCCAGGCCGAAAAGCAGGGAGAAGAGGCCGTAGAACTTGCCCTGGGCGAGGACCAGGACCAGGCCGTAGGCCCACGGGAAGGGGGTTTCGGACAGGGGGCGACCGAAGATCTGTTGGGATGGCCCGCTGAAGAAGAGCACGTTCATCATCAGGATGCCCAGCAGGGCGAAGCCCCGAAGAGCGTCCACGGCCATCACCCGCGGCGAGGGAGCGGACAGGATGTCGGGATTGGGTTGCATGCTCATTCCTTTTCAGGAGCCCGGCGGCTCCAGGGATGCACCTTCCAGCGCACCGCGAAGGGGGCGATGTCCCGGGCTGCGGGGCGCTCGATGAGCGTAGGCAGGGCCGCCTGGGCATCCAGGCGCAGGAGGGTTTCCAGGGCGCCTTCCACCACGGCCCAGTAGAAATCCTGGGGGATGCGATCGAACGTGTCGTTCACGGTGTGGTAGTAGGGATCGTCATCCGCCACGCAGAAGAAGAGGAAGGGCACCCCCCGGTCCTTGAAGGGGCCCTGGTCCGACTGGTTGTTGTAGCGTTCGTAGTCGGGTACCACCTTCACCTTGGAGGCGGAAAAGGCCCCGGTGACCGTCGCTTTCAGGAAGCTCTGGGTGTTCGCCGTGCCGGAAACGCTGGTGCCGCCCACGAAAATTCGGCCCTGGGTGCCCTGGGCGATCATGTCCAGGTTTTCCACCAGCACGAGATCCTGGAGGCGCCAGGGGGCCGGGAGGTTTGCGGCGAAGGCTTCGGCACCCAGCAGGCCCAGTTCCTCCCCATCGAACAGTCCGAAGATCACCGTATGAGCCGGCGGGTGGGCCTTCAGGTACGCCGCGATGGCCAGTACCGCTGCTGTGCCCGAAGCATTGTCATCGGCCCCGCAGACCACCTGGCCGTTCTTGGTGCCAATGTGATCGAAGTGGGCGGTCAGCAGGATGGCCTTGTCCGGGTGCTGGGTGCCGGTCAGGTAGCCCACCACGTTGACGCCGTTGCCATAGCCGCTGGTGAAGGGCCGTTCGAAGCTTCCATTGAAGGACTGGAGGCCCAGGCTCTGGAAACGCTCCGCCAGCATGGCCCGAACCGTGGCGTTGCCCGGTTCGCCCATGCGGCGCCCGCCCTTGTCGGGGGCGGAAATGGCCTGGAGATCCGCGATGAGCGGCGCCTTGGCCAGCCGGGGGCTGGCAGGGGTGTAGTCCACGGGGCCGGGTGGAGGGGGTGGCGGGGTTCCGCTGTCGCCCTTGGAGCCTCCTCCGCAGGCTGCGAGAAGGCCTGCGAGCAGAAGAGAGAGGGCCCGGGGCCCGATGCGTCGAAGGAACGTGGGAATCATGCCTCCATCCTGGGGCCAGGGTAGGCTCGGAAGGAAGGATGCGTGATGGTCATCACCCGTGCCCAGATCAGCCAGGGCCCCACGGGCCGGTTCGCGCCGAGCCCCAGCGGGGTGCTGCACCTGGGGAACCTGAGGACGGCGCTGGCTTCGTGGCTGTCCGTGCGGGCCGCAGGGGGGCGGTGGATCCTGCGGATGGAGGATGTGGACCGGACCCGCTGCCGCCGCGATCTGGGCGAGCGTCAGCTCCGGGATCTCGAAACCCTGGGTCTGGATTGGGATGGCCCGGTGGTCTGGCAGTCTGCGCGGGAAGACGCGTACCGGGAGGCCCTCGATCGGCTTCGGGCCCTGGGACGGCTCTACGGGTGTGTCTGCTCCCGGAAGGACCTGGCCACCCTGGCTTCGGCCCCCCATGCCTCCGATGGCTTGCGCCCCTACCCTGGAACCTGCCGGGATAGGGATTGGACCGAAGGCGCGGCCCTTCGCTTCCGGCTGCCCGAGGGGCCACTCTCCTGGGAAGACCGGGTGCTGGGACCCCAGATGGATGACCCGGCGCGGCTGACGGGGGATCCGATCCTCCACCGGCGGGATGGCTGCTTC
>MWBB01000244.1 GCA_002068835.1 Acidobacteria bacterium ADurb.Bin340
GACCGGCTGGACGCCACCAAGAGCCCCGGCAGGTCCCAGGACATCGCCAACGCCCTGCGGGAAGCCTACGAGGACGGGTGGCACGATGCGCGGGCCCGCCAACTGGCTGGGCTCCAGATCCCAGAAACTCCTCACAAGGGATAGGCCATGACACACGGCCCCAACCACGACTTCGCAGGGCTTATCCCGCTGGCCCTCCACCACACCCCGCTCCAGCAAGCCCTAGCAAACCTGGAAGCCCACCAGTCCGCCCGCCCCGAATATCTGCCCAGGGCTCCATACGACCACCCGCAGAACGAGGCTTGGCGCCGCTGGGCACGGGAGCGCCAGGACCTGCTCGACCAGTTGACCATCGCCAAGGCTTGCAACGGCTCCCACATCCACGCCCCGAAGAAGGCCCACCCCATTAACCCAGGGCACGTCCAGGGCTACCCCGTGCAGCACTTTGTTGACCGCCTGAATGCGTTCCTGCTGCGGATGGCAGCCCTTCCCGAGACCGACCCCGAGTGGTATCACCTGCGGAATCAAGCCTGTTCGTGCCGCCATGCGGCCATGAAGCGGGCCAGGGAGCTCCGGGACCGGACCACGATCATCCCGGAAATCCCCCGGAAGCGCAGGGGGCCCAGCCGCCCGATGCCGACCCCCACCCTGAACATGAAGCGAAACGCCGCCTTCAAGCCACTGTCCCACTTCATCGACAAACTCCAGGGCATCCTGGACGAGATGGCCAGCCTGGACGTGTGGACGAACGAGTGGGAGGGTCTTCGGGACCGTGCCTGCGCCGCCAGGTCTGCCGCCAAGCGCCGGGCCTACGAGGTGGGCGACACCACCACCCACATCCCCGAGGTGCCCCGCCGCGGCCCTCGCCCCAAGTAGGAGCCAGCTATGCCACTCCCTTGCTGCTCTGAGTGCCGTCATTACGGCGAGCTGGATGAGATCCCGATGGAGTTCCAGGGCGGCTTCTGCCGCTACGAGGAGGCCGCGCCGCGCAGCACGGGCGAGGCTGACAGGGGGTGGCTATGACGCACGCATGGAGAGGGTGGGCTCGGCGGGAGGACCTCCCCCACGACCTGCTGCGCCTGGTGGACGAGGGGGCCTTCGCTCCGCTGCTGAACCCCCAGGAGGCCCACCAGATCAAGGCCACGGTGATGGAGACCTTCGCGGAGGTGCTGGACACCTACCTGGAGGATGTGGAGCTGCGCTGGCGGGTTGACCATGTGCACCGGGCCCGGCCCGGCATGCCCATGGAGGCGGTCTTCGCGGCGGTGGCGGCGGGCATCGGTGTGAGCCGGAGCCGCCTGAAGTCGGTCTGGTATGTGAGCCGCCGCAAGAGCAGGACGCAGGAGTTGGTGCGGGCGAAATTGAGGGAGGCGCAGCCATGATCAAGGTGACGATGGATATCAAGGCCCTGGTGGCCGAGCTGAACGACCTGGAGAAGCGCCAGCTCCCCTTCGTGATGCAGCAGGCGCTGAACTTGACGGCCGATGAGCTGCGCACGGCCTACCAGCGGGAGATGCGGGACAGCTTCGACCGGCCTACACCCTACACGCTGCGGGGGGTGCGGGTGCGCTACGCGACGAAGAAGAGCCTGGACGCCGAGGTGCGGCTGCAGGATTCGGGTGGCCGCAACCGGCCCAGCCAGTATCTGCGCCCCGAGGTGTACGGAGGGCCGCGGCGGATGAAGGCGTACGAGATTCAGCTTGGGCGCCGCTATACGGTGCCGGGCAGGGAGATGGCCAGGGACATGTACGGCAACCTGCAGGGTGGCATCATCACGCGGGCCCTGGCCCAGATGGGCCTTTTGCGGGGCGGCGTCACCCAGCGGACCTCCCAGGACCAGGCGGATGCTGCAGCGAAGCTGAAGCAGCGCCGGGAAAAAATGGGCAGGGCGGGCAAGCCCGTCTACTTCGTGGGGCGCCCGGGCGGTGGCCGACTGCCGGAGGGCCTTTGGGAGCGCCGCAAGATCGGCCGGTTCTGGGTGACCAGGCCCGTGCTGATCTTCCTGGACCAGGCCCCGACCTATTCGCCTCGGCTGGAGTGGGAGTTCACGGCCCAGCAGGTCCACCGTACGCACTTCGAGACGAATTTCCGCCAGGCGCTGGCCTACGCCAAGGCGACGGCGAGGCCGCGGTGAGGGGCCCCAGTCTCTTCCGGGTGGGGCAGATCTGGCACTACCGCTACCAGCTGGACGGACAGAGGGTGCAGCGGTCCACGCGGGAGACGCTGCGCCTGCGAGCCGAGCTGGTGGCCGAGGACGCCTGGGAGGCGGCCAAGCTGCGGGCCCGTGGCCAGGAGCCGGAGCCCACCCTCCGGGAGCTGGTGGGCATGTGGGAGCAGGCCCATCTCCTGCCCCTCAGCCCCTCCCACGTGTCGGGCGTGGTGCGGAACGTGCTGGCCCACGCCGGGGAGCTGCTGGATCTGCGGCTGGGGCAGGTGACCACGGAGGGCGTGGAAGCCTGCCGGAACACCTACCTGCAGGGCCACGCCCGGTCCTCGGCCAATCTGCTGCTGGCCCAGCTGCGTCTGCTCTACGGCTGGGCGCTGCGGCGGAGGATGATCCGCCAGATCCCCTGGCACGTGAAGCGCCTGCGGGTGCAGGAGAAGCCGCGGCGGCTGCTCCCGGTGGCTGCCACCAGCGCCTGGCTGGAGGAGGTGGAGGCCCTGGCCGAGCGGGAGCCCGGCATGGCTCTGGCCATCCGCCTCATGGTGGGCCTCGGGCTGCGGGAGAGCGAGGTGGTCACGGCCCGGTGGGAATGGCTGGACCTGGAGCGGGGCACGTACACGCCCGGCGCCACCAAGGGCCGGGAGGCGTACCCGCGGCCGGTGCCTGCGTGGATTCTGGACGAGCTGCGGCCGGTGGCCAGGCCTTGGGGGCCGATGGCCACCACGGTGACCGGCAAGCGGCTCACGGCTGGGCGGATCCAGCGGGTGCTCGATAGCGCCTGCAGGGCGGTGGGCATCCCGAGGCTGACGGCCCACCGGCTGCGGGGGACCTACGCCACGCTGCTGGCGGAGGCTGGGGTCCCGCTCCCGGACATCCAGCGGGCCATGGGCCACAAGGACGTCCGCACCACGCTGCGCTACCTGGAGCACGACATGCAGAGGGTGGCCCGCGCCCAGATCCGCCTGGCCGAGCGCATGGGCCTTTCAGCCGGGCGAAAAAATGGCGAGCCGTGCCCGCCCAGGGCGCAAGGAGCGTGAATTGTGAGTTTATTGGGAATAATGTTTTACGGAAATTATCGTGCCAAATGCATAAACGTAAAATCTGAGCGTTGCTCACTCATGTGTGTATATCGCTGCGGAATGTTTGGAAGCATTGAAAGCAATGTGGTTGATCGCGTGATGGGCATTATCGACCGTGTGCGCGGGTCCTTCCAGGGGGGGTGCCCCTCGCGGGTAATTCGGAC
>MWBB01000245.1 GCA_002068835.1 Acidobacteria bacterium ADurb.Bin340
CCTACCCCCGCATGATGGGCACCCTCTGGCCCTGAAAGTGGATCACCACGGAGACACGGAGAACACCGAGAAAAATCGAAGATATTCATTTTTCACTGTGTCTTCAAGGTCCTTCAAGAGCAATAAAACAGGATGGACAGGATGGCAATCCTGTTTTTATCCTGAACATCCTGAAATCCTGTTGTTTTTCATGAAAATATCAACACAAGCACGATCAACGCAAAAAACCTTGTTTCCCCTTTTTCCGTGCCCTCCGTGGTTCATCTTCTATTTTTTCCCTGGATGCAGTTCAAACCAGAAGGTTGTGGTTTGTTCATTGCTCTCGTAATCGATGCGGCCGCCCATGCGTTCCACCAGGGCGCGGCTGATGGCCAGGCCCAGGCCGGTACCTCCGGCGGGGCGTGAGCTGGAGGCATCGGCCTGGGCGAATTTGCTGAAGATCCGGCTGCGGAAGCTTTCGGGGATCGCGGGGCCGTGGTTGGTGATGGAAAGGCGGACGCGCTCCGGACGCGGCGAGGGGCCCAGATGCACCGTTACCCGGCCGCCCGGGGGGCTGAACTTCACGGCGTTGGACAGGAGGTTGGCCAGCACCTGTTCCGTCCGCAGCACATCGGCCTGCACCCAGCCTTCGCCTTCGGCCTCGAACGCCAGCCCCACGCCACTGGCCTCGCCCAGGGTCCGGTTCGCGGCGAGGGAGCGTTCCACCAGGGCCTTCAGGGATACGGATTCCATGTTCAGGGGCACCTGGCCTGCCTCCAGTTTCTGGATATCCAGCAGGTCATTGACCAGGGTCGCCAGCCGCAGGGTGTTGCTGTGGGCCAATTTCACCAGATCCGTCCCGGTGGGGCCCAGGGGGCCTGCCACGCCTCCTTCCAGCAGCCCCAGGGCCCCGCGGATCGCGGTGAGGGGCGTCCGCAGTTCGTGGCTCACCACGGAAACGAATTCGTCCTTCACCCGCTCGGCCTCCTCCCGCTCCCGCACTTCGGCCCGCAGGGCTTCATTGGCCTCCTCCAGGGCCCGGGTTCGCCGGGAGACGAGGCTCTTCAACGCCCGGTTCCGCGCCTTGGCGGCGGCCACCCGCCAGCGCAGGATGCCCGCCACCAGTCCCAGGCCCAGCACCAGGGCCCCCAGGCGCGCCAGGTTGGTCTGCCACCAGGCGGGACGGAGGCGAAAGGCCAGTTCCGCCGGGCCGGTTTCCCGCCCCAGGGCATCCCGGGCCCAGACCCGGTAGCGGTACGCGCCGGGCGGCAGTCCGGTGAACTCCCGCTGATGACCCGAAGCCCAGGCCGTGGGTTCGGCTTCATAGCCCATCAATTGGCTGCGGTAGAGGACAGCATCGGCCTTCCGGGCCACCAGCAGGGCGTGCTCCAGCACGAGGGAGCGCACCCGGGGCCCCACCACCAGCGGTCCCGCCTCCAGGGGCACCTCCGCCCCATCGGTCTGCAGGCGGATCACCCGCAGGGGACGCGGCGGCCCCAGGGGAACCGCTTCGCGGGGATCCAGCTGGGCCAGCCCCAGCATGGTGCCGAACCAGATCCGGCCGCGGTCATCCACCAGGCTGGCGCTTGGGCTGCACTGGTTGGAAGGCAGGCCGTCCTCCTCCGTGAAACGCTCCACCCGCCGACCGTTGGAACGATCCAGCCGCACCACCCCCCGGTTGGTGGCGAAGTACAGCCGTCCTTCGGCATCCTCCTGGATCTGGTGCACCACCTCCCCGGCCAGTTCAGGCTCCGGGGCCTGCCAGCGGGGGCCTCCGGGTCCCAGCTCGGCCCGCACCACCCCATTCCAGGTGCCCACCCAGAGTTCCGGGGGGCCCTCCTTCCGGCGCCCCACATGCAGCGCCGCCACGTTGTCGTTGGGCAGGCCGAAGGTCCGGTCCCAGAAGGTCCACCGTCCTCCCTGGAATCGCCCCAGCCCCCCGTTGCGGAAGCCCGCCCAAAGGACCGAACGCCCGCCCTCCTCCGTGCGGGCCAGAGCCAGCACCAGGTCCGAGGGCAGCCCCGTGCGGGTGCTGTGCACATCGAAACGGCCGTTCTGGAAACAGGCCAGCCCGCCCCCCTGGGTGCCCACCCACAGCCGGGAACGGCCCGCCCCGTCCCGGTCCTGCAGCAGCACGCCCACCGCCGGATGGGGCAGGCCTTCGGCCCGGCCCCAGCGTTCCCAGCGCCCCTCCTTGAACCGCGCCAGCCCGCCCAGGGTCCCCAGCCACAGGGCGCCGCCTCCCGGTTCCTCCAGCACCGCATTCACCCGGGCGTTCTGGAAGTCCGGAGGCATGGGAACCCCCTGCCAGCGGTTCCCCTCGAACCGGGCCAACCCTTCCGCCGTGCCCGCCAGAAGGGTTCCGTCCCGACCCCGGCCCAGGGCCAGCACCGTGTTGCCGGGCAATCCCGAAGGCGCGTCGTGGATCCGCCATCCCCCCTCCTGGTGGTGCAGCACCCCGGCGCCGGAGGTTCCGATCCACAGCGCATCCTTCCGTCCCGCATCCCGCTTCAGCCGATAGACCGTGTCCACGGGCAGCCCCCAGCGCACGGTCAGCACCCGGAAACGCCCCGCCTCGAAGCGCACCAGGCCTGCCGCCGTGGCCACCCACAGTACCCGCTCGCCGGTCAGCGACTGCGATTCCGCAAGATCCGTGGCGAAAAGGCTGGGCAGCCCCTCCCTCAGGCCGAAGGTGGTCCACCGCCCCCGGGACCAGTGGGCCAGCCCCGCCCCGAAGGTGCTGGCCCAGATTTCCGGCTCACCCTCCGGCCCCGGCACCTCCAGGATCCCGTTCACGCTCACGGCGGGAAGCCCCGGATAGGTGGCCACCACCCGGCCTTCCGCATCCACCCGGGCCAGCCCCCCCTGCTCCGACCCCACCCACAGTTCCTCCCCGGCGGGCCCGGAACGGGGCACCAGCTTCCAGATCCGGCCGTTGGGCAGGCCCTCCGCCGTGCCCGTCACCTTCCACCGGATGCCATCCCAGCGGGCCAGCCCCCCGCCGTAGGTGCCGGCCCAGATCAAGCGTTCGCCGCCGGGCCCCCGGGTTTCCGCCAGAGCATTCACCCGGTCCAGCGGAAGCCCCGAGGCCCGAGTGTGCCGCACCCAGGTCCCGCCCTTCCGCACCGCGATGCCCCCATCCTGGCGGCCGAACCACACACTGCCATCCGAAGTCGGCAGCACCGCTTCCACATAGTTGCTGATGCCCCGCTCCGGCAGGTCCACCCCGTGCCACCGCTGGCCATCGAACCAGGCCGCCCCGTCCTGGGTGCCCGCCCACAATCGCCCCTGGGCATCGTAGGCCAGCGCCATGATGGTGCCCTGGGGCAGCCCGTCCCGGGTGTCGTAGGCCCGGAAATAGGACCGCCCCGGCGCCAAGCGCGTCGGCACCGCCGCCGCCAGCCCCAGCAGCCCCGCCAGCA
>MWBB01000246.1 GCA_002068835.1 Acidobacteria bacterium ADurb.Bin340
CACGGTCATCCTGGGGGGGCTCGGGGTGACCGGGGTGCTCACAGAGCCCACAACCTTCCTGCTCGTCGCGCTGGGGGTGGCCATCCTCGCCAGTGTCCTGGCCATCTCCCTCGTGAGGATCCCAGGGCGCTACGGCCTGTACAAGCGCCTCTGCAAGGGCCGCCAACTCTCCGGCGTCTGCCTGGGCCTGTCCCAGGTCACCGGGACCCCGGTCGGGCTCTGGCGCGCGGGCTTTCTGCTCCTGGCGTTCTTCTACGGCAGCGGGATCTGGATCTACATCCTGATGGATCTCGTCATGCCCGTTCACCCCGAGGACCGCCCGGGTCTCTTCCGCTTCCGGGTAGCCCGGTGGTGGCGGGGGCTGAGAGGAGCCAGCAGCTGAGGCCTGTGGGATCCTGAGGCCATGACCAGCCTCTTCGATCCCCTCGCCCTGCGCAGCGTGACGCTGCCCAACCGCATCGCCGTGGCGCCCATGTGCCAGTATTCGGCCCAGGAGGGCGTGGCTTCGCCCTGGCACCTGGTCCACTACGGCGGCCTGGCCCAGGGGGGTTCGGGCCTGATCCTGGTGGAGGCCACCGCCGTCCGGCCCGAAGGCCGCATCAGCCCCGAGGATCTGGGCCTCTGGAACGATGCCCAGGCGGAAGCCCTGGCCCCCCTCGCCCGCTTCATGGCGAGTCAGGGCGCGGTTCCCGGCCTCCAGCTGGCCCATGCAGGGCGCAAGGCCTGCACCCGGGCGCCCTGGCGCGGCGCTGGCGGCACGATCCCCGAAGCGACAGGCGGCTGGCAGCCCGTGGGCCCGAGCCCCCTGCCCTTCGATGACCAGCACGCCACACCGGAGGCCCTCGATGCGGCGGGCATCGCGGCGGTGGTCCGGGCCTTCGCGGAGGCCGCCACCCGGGCCCACGCCGCGGGCTTCCAGGTGGTGGAGGTGCACGCTGCCCACGGCTACCTGCTGCACCAGTTCCTTTCACCCCTGAGCAACACCCGCACCGATGCCTACGGCGGCAGCTTCGAGCACCGCACCCGGCTGGTCCGGGAGGTGGTGGCCGCCGTGCGGGCGGTCTGGCCCGAGGACCTGCCGCTGCTGGTGCGTCTCTCCTGCACCGACTGGGTGGAGGGCGGCTGGGACCTGCCCCAGACCGTGGCGCTGGCCCAGCAGCTGAAGGGCCTGGGCGCGGATCTGGTCGACTGCAGCAGCGCGGGTCTGGTGCCGGGCGCCAGGATCCCCGTGGCCCCGGGCTACCAGGTGCCCTTCGCGGAGGCCGTGCGGCGGGAGGCCGGGATCGCCACCGGCGCCGTGGGCCTCCTCACCGAACCCGCCCAGACCGAGGCCATCCTCGCCGGAGGCCAGGCGGATCTGGTGCTCCTGGGCCGGGAACTGCTGCGGGATCCCCGGTGGCCCCTGCGGGCCGCCCAGGCCCTCGGCGCCACCGTGCCCTGGCCCGGCCCCTACGCCCGCGGCGCGTCGGGGCCGGTGCCCGTGCGGTAGCAGCCTACTTCGCGGGTTCCGCAGGAACCTCGGCTTCCGGTTTGGCCGCCGGTTTCTGTTTGGGGGCCACCCGGGCAGCCTTCTGGGCCGCAGAGGCGGCGGCCTTGGCTTCCTTCTGGGCCACCTGAGCCCTGGCTGCGGACGCCTTGGCGGCATCGGCTGCCCGCAGCGCTTCGCAGGCCTTGGCTTCGGCCTCCCGGGCCTGGCGCCGCGCTTCGGAAGCGGCGGCGCGGGCCTGCTTCAGGGCCTGCTCCGCCTTCTCCAGATCCGCCTTGGCCTTGGCCTCGGCACCCCGGGCCGCCTGGACCGAATCCTCCTTCGCCAGCCGCGCTTCGTCACAGCCCCCGCGGCGGACACGGCTCCGTTCCGGCGGGGCGGCCAGACAGACTGCAGCAGAGAGGACAACCAGGGCGAAGCAGCGCATGGAGGGGCTCCTTGGAAGCGCCCTCCAGACTACTGAGCTTTCCCTGCAGGAATGCACGGCGCCCGCGTGAACGGCGACGAGAATCCCGTGAACGGACGCGGTTGATCGGCGGAGGGCCGCGAGGTCAGCCCTTCAACCGCACCACCAGCACCGGGGCCTGGACCTCCTCCACCACCCGCTCGGCCACGCTGCCCAGCAGCACGCGGCGGATGCCCGAGTGGCCGTGGGAGCCCACCACCACCAGTTCGCTGCGCTCGGCGACGGCGGTTTCCAGGATCACCTGGGAAGCCTCGCCCAGCTCACAGCGGAGGTCCATCACGCCCGCATGGCCCGCAACCATGGCCTCGAGCCGCTGGCGGCCGGATTCGCGCCAGCCCTGGAGCTCGCGCTCCGTATAGCTGGCCCAGGCAGGGAAACCCATGGCCGTATCCACCAGCGGCGGAACCGGCATTTCCAGACAGTGAAGCACCGTCAAGCGGGCTCCGCGCACCCGGGCCTCCAGGACCCCCGCCTCCACCGCAGGCACCGCCGGATCGGAAAGGTCGGTGGCCGCCAGCACATGACCTGGATGGGCCACCGGCCGGGCCACCAGGACGGAAACGGGCGCGTAGTGCATCACCCGGCGCGCGGTGGATCCAAGGCCATGGCCGGCTTCCGCGCCGATCACCAGGAGGTGCATCGCCTCCCGCTCTGCCAGGCGCACCAGGGCCGAGGGGGCCTGCCCCACTTCCACCACCGTCTGGAACTCGCCCGGCTGGCGCCGGGTCACCGTGAGCATCTGGCGCTCCAGCTTGGCCAGAACATGTTCCCGGAGCGCATCCAGGGATTCCTGCTGGGCCTGCGCCCGCTCCGGAAACAGGGGATTCACGCGCAGCAACTCCGGCAGCACATGACAGGCCACCAGGGGTCGGCCGATCCGCGTGGCCCAGGCATCGGCCTGACGAACCGCCTCGTCCGAAGCCGACGAGAAATCGCTGGCCACCCACACGGCTGCGTTGGATTCGGGCATGTCGGAACCTCCAGGCATGGATCTCTCCCGAAACGAGCGCTGGTGAGAGATCGGGTTGGGTCCGCCCAGGATAGCGGCTTCGCGCCCTCAGTCCTCCGGTTCCAGCTCCGCGCCGGGCTCCCGCTCCGGGGCATCCTCCGGCTCCAGGGCCGCAAGGTGGCCGAAGAGGCCGTCCTCCGGCAGGGGCGGCTCCAGCTGGGCCAGCGCATCGGCCTCCAGCTTGCCCTCTCCGAAATCCGCCAGCCGAGGCAGGTCGTTCAGGCTTTTCAGCCCGAAGTGGAGCAGGAATTTCTGGGTGGTGGCGTAGAGCATGGGACGCCCCACCACGGGTTTGCGGCCCGCGGGCAGGATCAGCTCCCGCTCCAGGAGGCTCTTCACCTGGTTGGCGCTGCTGGAGATGCCGCGGATCTCGTTCAGCTCGGGGATGGTCACGGGCTGCCGGTAGGCGATGAT
>MWBB01000247.1 GCA_002068835.1 Acidobacteria bacterium ADurb.Bin340
CGGATGGCCTGATCCAGGGCCTCCACCCAGTCCGGGCGGTGGGGATGGTCCCAGTTGGGCATGGACACCCGCCGGGCCTGGCGCAGGGCGCCCTCCCACAGGCTCAGCCAGTGGCCGGGGCCCGCATTGCCGAGACCAGGAACCAGGAGGATCGTGCGCATGGCAACCCTCGCAGCAGGATGGATGCGCCGATTCTACGCCTGCCAGACCTCCAGGGGTGGGGGATGGCTCAGGAAGGCCGACATGGCCTCCGTGAAGCCGTAGGCGCCGGTCATACCGAAGGCAAGCAGGTCACCCGCGGCCACCTCCGGCAGGTCCACGGTGCCCAGACGGTCCAGGCTCGTGCACAGCGGCCCGGCCAGGGTGGCGGGGCGACTCGGCCCTCCTTTCCCCACGGCCTTCACAGGGAAGGGCTCCCCCGTGAGCAGGGGCCGCAGCAGGTGGTTCACGCCCCCTTCCAGCAGCACGAAGCGCTGGCCACGGCTGGCCTTCGCGCGCACCACCCGGGCCAGGTACACCCCGCAGGCCGCCGCTAGGTAGCGCCCGGGTTCGAGCACCAGGTCGCCCTGGAACCCGGCGTGGTCCTCCAGCAGGGCCCCCAGGCCCCGGCCCAGGGCTTTCACATCCAGCTCACCCTGATCGGGGCCGTAGGGCACCCCCAGGCCGCCGCCCAGGTCGATCAGGTCGAAGGCCAGACCATGGTCCTCCCGCAGGCGTTGGGCCAGGTCCATCACGTACCGATGGGTGGCCAGGAGCCGATCGGCCTCCCGCTGGTTGCTGGCGGCGAACACGTGAAGGCCCGCGATGCGCACCTTCCGGAGGCGCCGGGCCCGGGCGAGGATCCCCGGGGCCTCCTCCTCGTCCACGCCGAAGGCGGAGGGGCCCGTGCCCCCGAGGATGGGGCTGGCCTCCTCGGCGCCCCCGGCGGGATGAATCCGCAGGTTCACGGCCACGGGGCCCGGGGCCAGGGCTTCGAGGCGCTCCAGGTCCTCCCAGCCCTCCGCCTGGATCCGGGCTCCAAGGTCCAGGGCCAGGGCCAGCTCCCAGGCCCGCTTGGCGGGGCCCGCGTAGAAGACACGGCCCTTGGGCAGGCCCAGCGCCGCCACCCGCCGCAGTTCGCCGCCCGAGGCGCAGTCGAAGCTGGCGCCCAGGTCCGCGAAGCGACGGAGCAGGACCGGGTGGGGGTTGGCCTTCACGGCGTAGGCCAGGCGCACCCGGGGCGGCAGCGCCGCCCGGAGGCGCCGGAAGGCCCCCTCGGCCACGGCGCCCCGGTAGGCGAAGAGGGGCGTGCCGTGCCGGTGGGCCAGGGCCTCGCAGGCGGTGTCGTCGAAGGCGAAGCGGCTCATCATGGCGTCCTCCAGAAGGGGGCGAGGCGGCAGAGGGCCGTGCGGATCGTCTCGGGATCGCCTCCGTAGCTCAGGCGCAGGTGTCGCCGCCCGCCGGGGCCGAAGGCCAGGCCCGGAACCGTCACCACCCGGGCTTCGTCCCGCAGGCGGAGGGCGAAGGCCAGGGGATCGCCCTCCGCCCAGGGGGGCAGAGGCATCCAGTGGTAGAAGCCCCCAGAGGGGGGCGCCGGGGCGTGTCCGAAGTGGTCCTGAAGGCTCTCCGACAGGGCCCGGAAGCCCTGGGCCAGGGCCGCGCGGGCGGAGCGCAGCACGGTGTCCGAAGCCTGGAGGAGGGCCAGGGCGGCCTGCTGGGAGGGGCGGGCCGGAGCCGTGACCATGGCGGCATGGAGGCGCCGGGCGGGCTCCAGCAGGGCGGGATCGCCTTCGGCCCAGCCGATGCGGAGCCCAGGAGCGCCCCATGCCTTGCTGAGGGAGCCCAGCACCACGCCGCTGGAGGTCACGTCCCGCAGGCCCGGGGGGCGCGGTCCCAGGTGCAGCTCCCGATACACCTCGTCAGCGATCAGCAGCACGCCCCGGGCTTCGCAGGCGCTGGCCACCGCAGCCAGGGCTTCAGCAGAGGCTCCGGCGCCCGTGGGGTTGGCGGGGTGATTCACCACCGCCAGGCGGGCGTGGGGGGTGGCGTTGAGGGCCCGCAGGAAGGCCTCGAGATCAAGGCCGAACCCAGGGCCGAGCCCGTAGGGCACCGCTTCGGCGCCTGCCAGGCGGGTCAGCATGGGATAGGCCACGAAGCCGGGATCCGGCACCAGGACCGCCGCGCCGGGTTCCAGCCAGGCATGGAAGAGGGCGAAGAGCGCCCCCTGGCTGCCAGAGCTCACGAAGATGCGTTCGGTGGTTGTGCCCAGGAACGCGGCCACGGCTTCGCGCAGGTCTGGCAGGCCGCCGTTGGGTCCGTAGGGGCAGGGCCCGGCCTCCCCGGCCAGGGCCCTTCGGGCCACCTCCGGCAGGGGCCAGCCGGGCTCCCCCAGTCCCAGCGGAAGCGTGTCCGGCGGCGCGCCTTCGCTCAGGACCCGGATGGGACTGGGGCCCAGGCCCGCCGTGCGGGCGGCGGGCCTCATCGCAGCGCCCCTTCCAGGGCCGTGGCCGCATTGGTGCGGGCATCCCGGAGTTTCACGATGCAGGGGGCGTAGAGCTGGATGCCCTGGCCGTGAGGCCCGGAGGCGGGCCGGGAGCCCGGCACCACCACGGCGCCTTCGGGGACCTCGCCCCGCAGGGTTCCTCCGTGGACCAGGTCGTGGATCAGGGTGGAGCCCGTGAGCAGCACCCCTGGGGCCAGCACGGCCCGGCGGCGCACCACCACGCCCTCGAAGAGGCCGCAAAGGCCGCCCACGAAGGCCTCGTCCTCCACCACCACGGGCCGGGCTCCGGCGGGCTCCAGCACGCCCCCCACCTGGGCCCCGGCGCTGAGGTGGACCCGGCGGCCGATCTGGGCGCAGCTGCCCACCAGGGCATGGCTGTCCACCATCGTGCCCGCATCCACGAAGGCCCCCACATTCACATAGGCCGGGGGCATGAGGACCACGCCGGGGGCCACGAAGGCGCCCCGGCGCACGGCGCTGCCTCCGGGCACCAGGCGCACGCCTTCCGCCGCCGTGAAGGGCCGGGGCGGGAAGGCGGCCCGATCGAAGGCGGGGCCCCAGGCGCCCGGGAGTTCCACCAGATCCGTGGCCCGGAAGCCTGCCAGGATGGCGGCCTTGACCCAGGACTGGGCCTCCCAGGCGCCATCCTCCCTCCGCAGGGCGGCGCGGACCCGACCCGTTTCCAGGGCCTCCAGCAGGGCTGCGTGGGCCTCGGGTCCGTGGGGGTCGGAAAGGATCGCCTCCAGGGGGCGGCTGTAGAAGGTCTGAAGTTCGGCCGAATCCATCAGGCCACCTCGTCGGCCAGCTGCGTTCGGGCCAGGCAGGCGCGGGTGGCGACGCTGGCGGGGACGAGGGGCGGGCGCACCGCATCGCCTCCGAGGCCCGAAGCCT
>MWBB01000248.1 GCA_002068835.1 Acidobacteria bacterium ADurb.Bin340
GGAGGCGTTGGGCAATGCCGAAGGCGACATCACCATCCGGACCCACCTGCGGCATCTCGAAGGCGAGCGGGATGGTTTGGCCCCGGGCATCGAAGGAGATTTCGTCTGCCTGGAAGTGAAGGACACGGGCCCCGGCATGTCCGAGGAGACCCTTTCGGGCATCTTCGATCCCTTCTTCCGGACCCAGCACCCGGGGCGTGGGCTGGGCATGCTCACGGTGCAGGGCATCGCCCGGGAACACCAGGGGGCCCTGGCGATGGAAAGCCTGCCAGGGAAGGGCTCCACGTTCCGATTGGCCTTTCCCGTGGCCGAAAAGGCCCCTGATCTGGACGAGGGGGATGAAGGAACCCCGGTCAGCGGCATGAACGGTGTGGTGCTGCTGGTGGATGACGAGCCCAGCATCCGCGCGACCCTCAAGCAGGGGCTCGAACTGGGCGGCTACAAAGTCATCGAGGCCTCCGATGGGGTCGAGGGATTCGGCGCTTTCGTGCGCCATCGCTCCTCCATCGGTCTCGTGATGCTCGATCTCACCATGCCTCGCATGGGGGGGGACGAGGTCTTCGAGGAAATCCACAAGGTGGCACCCGAAGTGCCCGTGATCCTCATGAGCGGCTACAGCCAGCAGGAGGCTCTGGAGAACCTGAGGGGACGCGGGCTGGCGGGATTCCTCTCCAAGCCCTGCACCATGAAAGAGGCCCTCGGGGCCGTTCGGAAGGCCCTGGGCCAGACCTTCTCATGAAGGGGCGGTTCCTGAAACCGGGCGCCGCCTGGGGCCTGGGGGCCGCCGCCGGTATGGCAGTGCTGGTCTGGCTCCTCCAGAAGGGGCTCCGTTCCCTGGCGGGACTGGGGGGAAGCGGCCCCGATATCCAGGTGCTGATCCTGATCCTGGGCATCTCCGTGGCCTTTGCCGGGGCCTACCTCTGGAATGCCCGTCTGCTGGGCCAGGCCACCGCAACGGTGCGCCACCAGCCAGCCCTTCTGCGGGCGCTGGAATTCCAGGCCCGGCGGCTTGCGGCCCTGGTGCTGGGGCGGCGCGGGGAACGCTGGTTCCGGTGGGCCCTGAAGGCGCCCTACGAGAACCAGGCCCTGGCCTATCTGGAAGAGGCCAGCCGTTGCGGCAGCACGGATGCCCAGCTGGAGCTGGGGCTCTACTGGCGGGATGCGGGGCTGGGGGTGGGAGGCGAGGCGACGGCCCGGACCTGGTTCCGCCGCGCGGCGGAGCAGGGTCACGGTGAGGCGGCTTTCCATCTGGCCGAATCCCTGCGCTGGGGCCGGGGCGGCCCCCGGGAGCCCCAGGAGGCCCACCGCTGGTATCTGCGTTCGGCCCAGCGGAGCTTCGGGCCTGCGATGGCCTGGCTGGTCCAGGCCTACGAAGGCGGGGATGGCGTCGAAGCGGATGCGGTCGAAGCCCAGCGCTGGCAGGTCCGGCTGACCGCGATGGGGCCGATGCCGAGCCCGCGCCGAAGCCGGATCGTAGGCCTCTGGGATGAAGCGCCGGATGGGCTCATGCGGGCCCGGGACCAGGTCCGGGAGACCTGGGAGGGCGGCCTGGAAAAGGCCCGTGGTCATCGTGCTTTCGAGCCTGCCGTGAAGGGCCTCGCCTGGACCGGAATGGTCCTGATCGTCCTGGCGGTGGCGGGAGTGCTGTGGATCCTCACCTTCGGCGGGCTCTTCCTGATCCCGGCCATCGTCTCCTTCATTGGCCTCGCCATGCTCGGGTTCTCGTTGCGCAGGGGGGGCTGGTCCCGGTCGCTGAAGCAGCTTGAACGGCGTTCGGAGGCGGGGGATCCCGAAGCCTGCTTCCAGCGGGGCCTCGCCTTCCTGGTGGGCCATCATGGCCTTCCTCGGGATCCTGTCATGGCCCAAGTCTGGATCCTGCGGGCCGCCCAGGCCGGTCATCCGGGAGCCATGCGCAAACTCTCGGAACTGCTTGCCTGGGGCGTGGCAGGCCCCAGGGATCCCGCCGGAGCCGAAGCCTGGAAACTGGCGGCGGCTGCGGCCGAGCCCATGGAGGCGCGCCCATGAAAGGGACCGGGACAGGCATCCTGATGACGTTGCTGCTGGCGTGCGCCTCCGACGCGCCCGTCCGGCTGGAACGGCCGGATCTGGGGATCGCTGCGACCTTCCCGGGCCCCCCCCAGGGCGCCCGTCTGGTGACCCCCACGCCCTACGGCGAAATCGAATGGTTCAGTCATAGCTGGCATCCGGGCGCACGGCTGGATGAGGATTTCCACACCGCCGTGGGCAACCTGCCTCCGGGACGCCGCGGAGGCAGCACCCCCGATGAGGTGCTCCGCACGCAGGAGGCCTGGCTCCGCCAACGTTTCGGGGCCTTGGAGCGTTTCGAACTCCCTTCAGGGCGGGGGCCGGGCTTCCGCTACGGGGCCCCGGGACCAGCGGGCAGCCGCATTTCAGGCATCGTGGTGGTTCGGCGGGGGCGCCTCCACATCGCCCAGGCCACGGTCCGCAGGGCCGCGGATCCCCGTGTGGAAACCTTCCTGGATAGCTTTTCCGTGCGGTAGCGGAATTCGCCTGACCGGGCCGGTGACCCACGGCACAGGGGCAGGAACGGTATCTTGGGACCTTCTACAACGGTTCTTTACAGGAGACCCCTCGATGCTGCGACGACGCACGTGGATGCTGGGCGGTGCAGGCCTGCTGCTGGTGCTGGGGGGGGGCGCCTGGATGGTGTTCGGCCGGGGGACCGAGGAGCCGGTCTTCACGCTGGAACAGGTGCGTCGGCAGGACCTGCGCGAGAGCATCCAGGCCAACGGCGAAATCCAGGCCCGCACCCGGGTGAATGTGGGCAGCACCATCACCGCAGAAATCCGGGGCATCCATGTGACCGATGGCCAATGGGTGAAGGCGGGGGACCTGCTGGTGACCCTGGACCAGGAGCGGTTCCTCCAGGATCGGGTTCGGGCGGAGCTGACCCTGAACGGAGCCCGCCAGGACCTGAAGGGCGCCTTGGCGGCCCACGACAAGCAGACCCGCACCTTCCAGCGCCGGGAGGAACTGCACGCCCAGGGCATCGTGAGCAGCGAGGATTTCCAGCAGGAGAAGCTGAACCTTGAGAACGCCACCACCGCCCTGGAGCGGGCCAAGGTTTCCGTGCATCAGGCCGAGGCTGCGTTGGCCCAGGCCCAGGACCTGCTCTCGAAGACCGTGATCCGTGCGCCCATGGCGGGCCAGGTGACGGGCCTGAAGGCGGAGAAGGGCGAGATGGCCATCGCGGGGCAGACCAACCTGGCGGGCGCCGTGTTGATGGTGATTTCGGATCTCTCCGAGATGATGGCCGAGCTGAAGGT
>MWBB01000249.1 GCA_002068835.1 Acidobacteria bacterium ADurb.Bin340
GGCGTGGGTGTTGATGCAGAGGGAAACCGCGCTGATGCCGCCCAGGTAGTACATGAGGAAGGCCTTCCCCTCCATCACGCCCAGCCCGCCGCTGGGCGTGCAGTCGCCATCCCCCAGCACCCGCGTGGAGTCGGAAACGATGGCGACCAGATTGCTGCGGTTGGAAAGTTCGTAGGAGCGCAGGTTGTTGTCCCGGATGGCGGTACTCACAGCGGAAACACCGGGCGTGTACCACACGCCGAACCAGCCGAACCCATAGATGCCCGCCTTGGGCACCGTCATCATCTTGCCGCCGTAGAAGGCGTGGGCCGCCAGGGACAGGCGCTTGAGGAAGATGGTCTGGGCCCGGGCCACATCTCCGGGACCGAAGTCCTTGGGGAAGAGGTCCTTCAGGTTCGACAGATCGAGGTAGGACGGAATGTTCACGGGAACCTCCGGGCCATCTGAGAGCGGTGGGCCTTCCAAGGTACGGCGCCCCCGCCCCAGGGCAAGGTCAGGCCGCTTGCCGTTCCTGAAGGGCCTGTTGCCGCCGCTGGGCCCGTTGGGTGCTCCAGAAGCCCCAGAGCGCACCCAATGCCCCGGTCAGCGTACCCAGGAACCCGACCAGGAGGATGCTGCGCAGGGAGAAGAACCCTGCCCGCGCCAATTCCACCAGCAGGGGCGAGAGGCCTCCCCAACCCCGGCTGACGGGCAGCCACAGCCCGTAGAGGGACAGAAGCGCCAGCACGCTCGCCAGGGCTCCCAGGGCGGCGCCTTCCATGAGCAGCGGAGTGCGGATGAAACTCTCGGTGGCCCCCACCAGCCGCATGATGGAGATCTCGTCTTCCCGGGCCAGGATCGTCATGCGGATCACGTTGCCCGTGGAGAATCCGGCTCCCAGCAGCAGCAGCAGGCCCAGGGTCGAGAGGGCCGAGCGGAGCAGCCGGGCGTTGGTCTGCAGGCCCGACAGGCGTTCCTGATCCACCACCACGTCTCCCACGCCGTCCAGGCGGCGCAGGCTCTCGCCGACCTCCAGAGCCTTGCGGTCCCCCAACAGATCCGGCCTCAACGTCAGCTCAAGGCTTTCGGGGATCGGCTCCTGGCCCAGGCTTTCCAGCATGAGTCCCGCTTCGCGGGTGGTCTGCAGGAAACGCTGGGTGCCCTCGGCGCTGGTGATCCGGCGGACCGCCGTGAAGCGGCCATCGCGGCCCAGACTCGATTCAAGGGCCTGGAGCGAGCCCCCTTCGGGCGCGAACACCGTGATCTTGGCCAGGGAGGCCATGCGCCCCACCCAGCGGTCCAGGCTTTCCACAGACAGCAGACCCCCGCCAGCCAGCACCAGACCGGAAGCCAGGGTCAGCACCGCCAGGAGGTGCTGGCCCCGATGCCGGACCAGATCCATTCCCACATCCCGGAGCAGGACCCTGAACAGCCGGAACCAGGGCATTCAGGAACTCCCGTCCAGGGCCAGCCCCCGCACCAGCACGCCGCCCCCCAGGTTCACCGACTTGGGGCTCCCCGCCGCACTGGGACTTCTCCAGATCCAGATCCGGTCCGTCGGAGCGCCGGCCACTTCATCGGCGGCCACCAGCCAATCCTTGCTGCCCCCATGGGCGATGATCTTCAAACCACCCTGATCCGCCCAGGTACCGAGCTGGGCCCGGGGCGCCTGATTGAAGCCGGTGGTGAAGGCTCCCGCTTCGAAGAGCGCAATGGGGCCACCGGTGGTGAGATCCGGGTTCTTCCGGGCCACGTAGAGCAGGTTGCTGCCCGTGTCCAGGGCGAGGAATCCATTGCTTCCAGTGCTGCCCAGGGTGGTCTTGTCGCCGAGCACCACGGTGTTGAACCCGCCACCGCCGCCGCGGCGGAGACGGGAGCCTGAAAGGACTTCAGAGGAGGGCGTGGTGATGGAACTGCCGCCTCCGGCATAGGCGTACACGGCCCCCTGGGCCACAGCCACGCCGGTGCCCCCCGTATCCCCGCTGGCCTGGAGGGCCTGAAGGGAGGCCGTAGCGCCCGAGGGCAGGTTCCCGGCGTTGGACACCACCCAGATGCGGGAGGAGGACTTGCCGTTCTCGGCCACGTAGAGGGTGCCGTCCTGGGGATCCACCGCCGCCTGGGCGAAGACGCTTTCGGAAAGACGATCGGCATTGTCCAGCGTGAAGGAGGCGATGTCCTGGGCGCTGGTGAGTTCCCCGTTCTTGCGGCTCACGCCTTCAATGCGCACCACCGTTCCCGTTTCCGAAACCAGGAAGAGACGGTTCCGGGAAGGGTCGAAGCACATGCCCCCCCAGGCCAGGGCGCGGTTGTTGGCCAGGAGCGAACCCGTCAGGCGGCGGCTGGGCTCCGGCGCTGCAGTGGCGGATTCCAGGGCGCCCAGATCATCCCAGGCCAGCACCGCCCCGGCCGTGGCATCAAAAACGTAGAGGGCCGTCCCACCGCTGCTGCCATTCAGATCCTCGGGGTCCACGCACCCCGTGGCGGAAACCAGGAACAAGGCGCCGAACAAGAGCGCGAGAAGGCGCGTCAGGGCCATGGGGGAACCTCAGCGGCTGAAAAGGGACTTGAGCTGGGCGTTGAGGTTCTTCACCACCTCGTTGTCGCAGCCGGCATCCACGGCGCCCCGGGAAATGGCCAGGGCCAGGTTCTTGACCGCCTCCGGTCCCTCGCCTGCGTTCACCTTCACGGTGGCATCGGTCAGCAGAGCGTTCACCAGCCCGTGGTGCTGGGCCGGGAGCACCCCCCGGGCCGTGCTGCCGATGCGCTGGGCGAAGGCCACCAGACGGGTGATCTTGGCGGGGTCCAGTACGGCCGGAGCAGCCGCAGGCGCCGACTGGGGCGTGGGCATGGGGACGGTGGGGGGGACTTCGACGGGATCCGTGGCCACCGGGAATCCCTGGGGCGGCAGGCTGACCGGCGCGATGGCCGGAACGGGAGCGGCTGCCAGCGCGGGTTCGTCAGGAGGCGCCGGCTCCAGCGCGGCGATCGGCTCAGGCATCCTCGGGGCCGGCTCCGGGGCAGCGGGCGCCGTTGGCTGCAGATCCGCAGGCAGCTCGGGACGGCGGCCGCTCCGCACGCCCTTGAGCACCACCGTGCCCCCCATCACCAGATCGTAGAGATCCTTTGCCACCGTCAGCACCGGCTTCTGCACCACCTCAGCCAGTTCCGAAACCGTGTACCACCCGGTGATGAGGTTCAGCAGCTTGACCTGCCGGGGGTTGACGCCTTGGGGGGCCTCGCCTGGAAGCAGGGTGGAAACAGGGTAGAGATCCAGGGAGGTGATCTTCTGGCTGATGACCCGCCACTCATCCATGCGGCGG
>MWBB01000250.1 GCA_002068835.1 Acidobacteria bacterium ADurb.Bin340
CCCCCGCCTGCGCTTCCGGCGCCCCAATGGCTGTCGGCGGGGGCTCTGGCGCTGGTGGCTGGGCTTCTGCTGAGCGGGGCGGGGTGGATCCTGGGGCATCGCATTCTTCCAGTGATCGGACTGGCGATGGCCCTCGCGGGGGGGCTCTGGCTCTGGCGCCAGGGGATGCGCTCCCTGCGGATCGCCCAGGAGCAGAAGGTCTATCTCAGGGAGCTGAACGAGAGCCTGGACGAACAGGTGCAGGCCCGCACCCAGCGGCTGATGCAGACCATCGAGGACCTGGAATCCTTCAACCGCATGGTGACCCACGATCTCAAGTCGCCCCTGAGCGGTCTCGTGCTGGGGATGGAACTGCTGGAAATCCAGGTCGAGAAGACCGCGGATCCCGATCTGCTGACTCGGGTGAAGACCCTCTCCGAATGTGTCTCCAGGATGCAGGATCTCGTAATGGACCTGCGCGAGCTGGCCCTCATCTCGGGGCGGATTCCCGCCATCCAGGAAGTGGACCTGTCCCACCATGCGGCTCTGGTGCTCGGACATCTCGCCCAGAAGGAACCCCAGCGCAAGGTGCTGTGGGGGATCGAGCCTGGGCTGACCGTCTGCGGGGACCCGAATCTCCTCCGCATCGCCCTGGAAAACCTGCTGGGCAACGCCTGGAAGTACACCCTGGACCGCGACCCAGCGGAGATCCGGGTGCAGCGGGGTCCAGGCGAAGGCCTGGCCATTGAGATCCGGGACAACGGCACAGGCTTCGATCCGGGCCGGGCGGATCGGCTCTTTCAGCCCTTCCAGCGTCTGCACAATGATGCCCGCTACCCTGGCCACGGCATCGGCCTTTCCATCGTCAAGCGCGTGATGCAGCGCCACAACGGCCAGATCAGCGCCACCGGCGCACCGGGCCAAGGGGCCATCTTCCGCCTGGAGTTCCCCCCCGGGTTGGAGCCGAAGGAACCCTGACCGCGCATGGGAGCGCAGGCGCCGCCGCCGGGCACGCCTCGGGCGGTCCCATTCGCAGGTCCAGGTCCGCAACGCGAAGGCCCCCGTTTCCGGGGGCCTTGCTGGAGCCAACGACAGGACTTGAACCTGCGACCTGCTGATTACGAATCAGCTGCTCTACCAGCTGAGCTACGTTGGCACGAAGGGGCAGTGTGCCATGAAAACGGGCCCCGGCTCAAGGCGGGGCACGGGGTGGGGTGGGGGCTCAGAAGCCTTCGGGGAGCTTCATGCCGAGGGTCTTGAAGAGGAAACCGTAGATGTCGGCGTTCTCGGCGATGCGCTTGCTGGTGGGCTTGCCGGCGCCGTGGCCGGCGTCGGTCTCGATGCGGGTGAGGATGGGGGCATCGCCCGCCTGGGCCGCCTGGAGGGTGGCGGTGAACTTGTGGCTGTGGGCGGGTACCACGCGGTCATCGTGGTCGCCGGTGGTCACCAGGGTGGCCGGGTACTTGGTGCCAGGCTTGATGGTGTGCAGGGGACTGTACTTGATGAGGTTCTCGAAGCCCTCCTTGGTGTCCGAGCACATGTAGTCGCTCTGCCAGGCCCAGCCGATGGTGAACTTGTGGTAGCGGAGCATGTCCAGCACGCCCACGGCCGGCAGGGCAGCGCCGAAGAGATCCGGCCGCTGGGTCAGGCAGGCGCCCACCAGCAGGCCGCCGTTGGAAGCGCCTTGGATGGCGAGCTTGGCGGGCTGGGTGTACTTCTGGGCGATCAGGTGCTCGCCGGCGGCGATGAAGTCATCGAACACGTTCTGCTTCTTCTCGCGCTTGCCCTGCTCCCACCAGTCCTTGCCGTATTCGCTGCCGCCGCGGATGCAGGCCACGGCGTACACGCCGCCCATCTCCATCCACACCTGGGTCACGGGGCTGTAGCCGGGGCTCAGGGGGCTGTTGAAGCCGCCGTAGCCGTAGAGCAGGGTGGGGTTCGTCCCGTCGAGCTTCAGGCCCTTCTTGTGGGCGATGAAGAGAGGCACCTTCGTGCCGTCCTTGCTGGCGTAGAACACCTGCTTCACTTCGTAGGCTTCGGGCTTGATGTCCACCTTGGGGGCCCGGAAGACCTGCTCCTTGCCGCTCTTAAGGTCGTAGCGGTAGATGGTGGGGGGCTGGTTGTAGCTGGTGAAGGTGAAGTAGGCCTCGCGGTCGCCCCGCTTGCCGGCCAGGCCGCTCTGGCTGCCGAGCGTCTCGCGCTTGATCTCCCGCTTCAGGGCGCCGGTCTTCAGGTCGTAGAGCTTCACCCGGTTCAGGGCGTCGATCTTCCAGGTCACGGCCACCTGGTTGCCGTGGAGGCTGGCCCCGGCGATGACATCGCGGTTGGCGGACTGGGGCACGATCTCCCGCCAGGCGGCGGGTTCGGGCCTCTCCGCGTCCACGGCGATGATGCGGCTCCGAGGCGCCTGGAAGTCCGTCTGGACATAGAAGGTGCCGCCATCATTCCCCAGCACGATGTACTGGCCGTCGAAGGCGCCAAAGAGGGGCTGGAAGGCGCTGCCGGGCTTGCTGAGGTCCTGGATGAAGACTCGGTTCTTCCGTTCGGTGCCCTGGGTCTGGCTGACGATGAGCCAGCGGCCGTCGTCGGTCACCTCGGCGCCGAAGCCCCAGTCCGGCTGGTCTTTGCGCTCGAAGACAAGGACATCCTGGTCCTGGGGGGTGCCCAGCTTGTGGAAGTACACCTTCTGGAACTTGTTCACGCCGGTGAGGGCTTCGCCGGACTTCGGCGCATCGTAGCGCTGGTAGTAGAAGCCGGTGGCCTCCTTGTTCCAGGCGGCGCCGCTGAATTTGCTCCACTTCAGTTCATCCGGGAGATCCTGGCCGGTGGCCACCTCCCGCACCTTCCAGACCACCCAGTCGCTGCCCGCATTGGAAAGGCTGTAGGCCAAGTAGCGCCCGTCCTCGGAAAGGCTCATGCCCGCCAGGGACACGGTGCCCTTGGTGCTGAGGGTGTTGGGGTCCAGCAGGATCCGGCCCTTGTCCGCCAGGTTTTCGGTGACGAAGAGCACGCTCTGGTTCTGGAGGCCGGAGTTGTAGCTGTAGACGTAATGCTTGCCGTAGCGGACGGGGATGCCGAACTTCTCGTAGTTCCACAGTTCGGTCATGCGCTTCTGGATGCGGGCCCGCTCGGGGATGGTGTCCAGGTAGGCGAAGGTCACTTCGTTCTGCGCCTTCACCCAGGCCTTGGTGTCGAGGCTGTTGTCATCCTCCAGCCAGCGGTAGGGGTCGGGGATGTTCACTCCGTGGTAGTGGTCCACCACGTCGAGCTTGCGTGTGACGGGCGGC
>MWBB01000251.1 GCA_002068835.1 Acidobacteria bacterium ADurb.Bin340
TCCGCCAGCAGCGGGAGCAGTGGACCGATGGCGCCAACGCCTTCTGTCTGGCACCGGGGGACATCTTCAGCTACGAGCGCAACGTCGGCACCGCCGAAGAACTCTCCCGGGCCGGATACCGGGTGCTGCCCGTCCGCAAGCTCCTGGCAGATCCCACCATCGACCTGCTGGATGGCACGAAATACCTCATCCAACTGGAATGCGGAGAGTTGTCCCGGGCCCGGGGCGGCCCACGCTGCATGACCATGCCCCTGTCCCGGGCGGCGCTCTAGCTGTCGTTGCCAACGAGGTTGTTCAGCCTTGAGATCGGGGGCTGACCGTTAAGGGCCGAGTGGGGCCTGGGGTGATCCTAGAAAGTGGAACCAGGCTTCCAGAGCTTGGTTCCACTTGTGTGCATATCCACACTCGAAAAACCGTTCAGAATGTCGGTGGGGGATTCACGAGAGACAACAACAGAGCCTGTTGCATAACCTCGAATCAGCCCTCCAAATGCACTTAAGTGTTGATTGGCTCGCTCGTAAATACTGAAAAATGCCAACCAGCGACCCAAAACGGGGGTTATGCAACAGGCTCTCAGGCGAAAGCCCCGGAATGTCACCTTCACGCAGGCGGCCAAAGGCAGCATTCTTGCGAAGTCGGGCGATCCAAAAGATCCCGCCATCATCATGGCCAAGATCATTCATGCGCTGATCTTCAGGTATTCCCCCGGCGTGTAGACCACCACCCCTTCCCGGATCGCCTCTGGGAAGTGTCCGAGGTTTCCCGTCACCAGCACGGCCCCGGTCGCCTTCGCCAGGCCCAGGAACACCAGATCATCGGGATCCAGCCCTTCCAGGGGCCACGGGGCCGGTTCCGGCTCGTGAAAGGCCACCTGGAGCAGGCGCGGCAGCCACGCGGGCGGCAGGCCCTTTGGGCGAAATTTGGGACGGTTCAATACCTCCCGGTACTCGGCCACGATGGAGGGGCAGACGTAGAGGGGGGCTTGCCGGAGCAGCACCTTTTCCACGATGCGGGCCAGATCGCTTTCCGGTTTCAGGGCCGCCGACACCAGGACATTGGTATCCAGCACCAGCGCCCGGCTCATGCCGTGCACTTTCGGCGCTTGGCGGCCTTGCGGGCGGCCCCGATCTCCGCGTCGATCTCGTCCATGGTGAGCCTGTCCAGGCCCGCTTCCACGGCCCGCGCCTGATCCTGGCGCAGGGCCATGACCGCCGACAGGCCTTCGATCAGGTCCAGCATGGCGGTCCGGTTTTCGGGGGTCACCGGTAGAAGCAGGAACTCCTGCTCCCGGCCCGCCAGGATCCAAGGCTCCGTGGAGGTCTCGGTCCCAAGCGCCTTGGCGCCTTCACGCTGGAAATCCCGCAGGGGAATGGTCTTCATGGCCGCACCTCTTTCCTTCAATTGTCGCCGTTTTGGCGACATCAACAACCCCCTCCCTGGAAGGAAACCCTGCTGAACGTCCATTCCAGAGCCTTGCCATCGATTACCCTCCTGGTGGTCCAGGAAATTGGGGCGCGGTGGAACGGTCCGCTCAGGGGCCCGTGAATGGTCGACTATGCAGGGCATGAGAGGCGATATTCGCTTTTATTTCGCAATCCTGTCAACCCCGTTCAAACCCGATGGGGAGGGGCCGCCCCCTGGGAGCCTGTCCATGTAAGCGGAGGGAGCCGCATCGAGCGAAAAGGGGTTGGAGGCAAGCCCGGCGCTTCCAGTGCAGCCCCTCCCATGAGGTGGACGGGCTCCTCGGTATCCTGGAACCTCGCATCCCGAGGTTCCCATGCCGAACGTCAACACCTACGACCTCCTGAAATGGCTCCACCTCGTCGCCTTCGCGGTGGCAGGCGGCGCTGCGGTGGTGGCCCTGCTGCTGTCGGGCTTCGAGGACACCCGGGAGGATCTGCGGGGTTTGGCTGCCACCGTGTGGTCCAAGGTGGTGGCCTGGGGCTTCCGCCTGGCCTTTCTCCTGGGCGTTGTGCTCCTGGTGATGAAGATCCAGGTCGGCGACCATCCGTTCGATCACCGCTACCTGCATTTCAAGATCACCCTGGCGGTGCTGCTGCTGGCCTTTTCGGAGATGGCGCCCCGCGCCCTGGCCCGCGCCAAGCGCGGCGCCGCCATGCTGGCCCTGATGCTCTTCCTCCTCACCAGCTTCCTGGGGGTGGCCGGGAAATCCCTGCTGGGCCGCACCCCTGGCAGCCAGGCACGCCCAGTGGCTCCCATCCCCACCCTCCAGGCCCAGTAGACCGAGGGAGCCATGCGCCTCGCCCTGCTCCTTCTGGCCGGGTCCATCCTGTTCCCAAGCGAATGGCCCCGAACGGTTCCCGAACGCACGTCCCACCATCGAACCAGCACCGTGGCCGAAGTCGAAGCCTTCATGGGGGCCCTGGCTCGAAGGGATCCGGCCTTGAAGCCCTACCGCCCGGCCGGAGCGCCCATCCGCGCGGAGGGCGGCGGGCCTCTGCGGGCCTGGCGGCTGGCCGCCACCTCCCAGGATGCGGTGCGGGTCTACCTCAACGGGAACATCCACGCGGGCGAAGTGGAGGGAAAGGAAGCCCTCCAGCAACTGGTCCGCGAACTGCTCCAGGGGAAGCATCCGGCCCTCCGGCGGCATCTGGATCTGGTCGTGGTGCCCGCCTACAACCCGGATGCGACCGACGCGCTGGATCCCGCCATCCGGCCCTGGCAGCCCAATCCGGAGAGCGGCGTGGGGCGGCGCGAGAACGCTCGGGGCCTGGACCTGAACCGCGATCTCATGAAGACCGAGGCGGCCTCCACCCGCTTCTTCCTGGCCATCGCACGGTCCTTCGATCCCCAGGTGGTGGTGGACCTCCACACCACGAACGGCAGTTCCCACGGCTTCCACCTCACCTATGCCCCGGCCGCAGCCCTGGGCAACGATCCGACCCTCCAGACCTTCAACCGCGCCCTGCTCTCCCGGGTTCGGGAGGGGCTCAAAGCCGAAGGCGTGCCCACCTACGACTACGGCGATTTCGAGCCTGATGAGCCCGGCCGCCGGGGCGGCATGCCCCAGCGCTGGGGAACGGTGCATCCGTTCCCCCGCTACCTGGTGAACTACCAGGCTCTGCGCCACCGCCTGGGCATCCTCAGCGAATGTTTCGTGTACCGCAGCTACCCGGAGCGCATCGAGACCACCCTTCGGTTCGTGAAGGCCTGCCTGGAGCGCATCGTCCAGGACCGCGCGGCCATCCGCCAGGAGATCGCCGGGGCCGAAACCCGCTGGCGGAGGCTCGCCGC
>MWBB01000252.1 GCA_002068835.1 Acidobacteria bacterium ADurb.Bin340
GGGGCGAGGGTGCCGGTGGTGGAGGCCGCCAGGCTCTTGCCGCCCACGATGATATCGGTGATCGCATCCACCGGGCCCGTAAGCGCCAGCATCATGCCGAGGCGGTAGCGGTAGCCCACGGTGGTCTTGCTGAACATGCCGCTCTTGCGGCGGATGGGCGAGGTGCCCAGGTGGCCCCACCATGTGACGTTCGGCCCACTGATCTTGCAGGTGCCCAGCAGGAGTGGGACCGGCCTGCCCTCCTCCGCAGTCGGCACCTGGAAGTCTCCCAGGCTGGAGGCGCTGGCATCCTTCGGGCGGGGCGCCAGGAGCGCCGAAACAACGGTGGATGCGACGAAGAGCGCGGCTGCTACCCAGAAGCCCATCAGATCCCCCCGGCGCTGAACGGATTGGCGGCGGCGCCCGGGATGCGGGCGAAGCCGAGATGGTTGGCCAGGTTGCCGAAGCGGGTGGCGCAGCAGCTCTCGGTGCCATCGCACCCGGGATAGGCGGCCACGTGCAGGCCCGCTCCCCAGCTTGCGGGAGGCACGATGGAGAGTTCCAGCGCAGCGCCCACATGGCGGAGCACCAGGCGGGAGGTCCCGCCGCCCTCCACCCAGCCACCATTGAAGTAGCCGTCGGGGTGGGCCGCGGCCTCGGGCACCTGCAGGGTGCGTCCCGAGATGCTGGCCAGTGTGCCGGGCACGGCGTAGGCGGTGCGGTCCACACCGCAGCCAGGGCTGTACGGCACACGGGGGCAGGTCTGCTGGTAGAGCAGTCCTGGAACCTGAGCCTCCAGAGCCGCCCGCTCCGTGATCAGGGTGAGCTCGCAGGCGACATCATCGAAGGAGGCATGGGCAACCCGGCCCGTGAAGGGGGCCACCATCTCTGGTTCGCCATCGTGGCCACGGTAGAGCACCAGATCCACCGGGTGATCCGGAGGGGGGCCTACGTGAAGCTGGGCGATGGGATTGTCGAGGGGCAGCACCACGCGGAGCTGCCCCGCCCTCAGTTCATCGTTCTGGTCGATCTCGGAGCGGTCGATGGCTGCGGGCTGGAAGGTCTGGCCAGCGATCACCCGGGCCACATCGCCCGAGGTGAAGCGCCAGGAGGTGGCACCGCAGGTGAACCAGTAGCACTCGTACGGAGCGCCGCCGTAGGTGCTGGCCTCGCGGTCTGCGTAGCTCATGGCGCCTCCTCCGGGATCTCGCGGAAGGTCAGAGCCGCCTCCACCAACTGGTCGGTGTGCCAGACCAGCTCGATGTCATCGGCATCAAGGCGGCACAGGACCAGGTAGCTCACCAGGGTGCCCAGGGGCACAGGGGTGCCCAAGGCGGAGGTCAGGGCCAGGGCCTCCGTGGCAGCGCTGGCGGTGGCGGTGGCGACCTGGCGATAGAGTGTTACGCCTGGGAGGTGGATGGCCAGGTGGCGGCGGGCCTTGTGAACGTGGGCGAAGCGAGCGTAGCCGCTGGCTTCGATGGTGAGGGCGGCATCGGCCGCATCGGCAGGAGCGGCCAGGATCAAATCGCGGCGCAGGGTACTCACCCAGAAGGGCACCACCCTGCCCCTGCGGGCCGCCAGCCAGGTGCGCAGGTCCGCGATGGCCTGCAGGCCCTGGGCCGTCCACAGGTGGCTGCGCTGGAACGCGGGGGCCAGGTCCCGGGCCTGCACTTCCCGGGCGCCCAGGCCCGGATCGTGGATGGCCAGGGACCGGGGGCTCACGTCCGTGACCGCCTCCCGCATGTTGGGACGGCGCTCCAGCACATCGAAGCCGAGGTAGCTGGTCATACGGCCTCGCAGCTGAATTCAAAGAGGCTTGCGGTCAGCCAGTTCACGGGGCGCCCCAGCTGCTGCTCTGTCAGCAGCCCGCCCCGCAACACGGGCACCACCCAGGACCCGGCGGGCCATGCTTCGAGTACCTGGCTCTCCAGGTGGAGAGTCGCGCCCTCGATGCGGGCCACCCGGAACGCGGCCCAGGTGTGGGGGCTGGTCCACAGGGCCACCAGGCCACCGGCCCTGAAGCCAGGACGCAGGGTGGAATCCACCTGCAGGCTGAGATCACCCGGGGCGGCCGGAGCCAGCAGCGGGCTCTTCTGTGGCCAGAGGGGCACCCCGAAGGTGCGGGCCTGCCAGCCGAACAGGAGGGCATCCAGGGCCGCGGTCTCCCGCGGGGTGGTGGTGGTCACCCGGAAGGTAACGGTCACCCTGGGCTCGGTGCGCAGGGCGGTGCGCTGCTCCATCCCGGCGTAGGAGGTGAGCACGGTGGACATCCAGCCGAGCCGCTCGCGGAAGGGCTCTGACCAGTCGCACCGGGGGCTGAAGAGCGTCAGGCGCGTGCCCGTCACAGTCATGTCCGCGCCGGTTTCGCCGGTGAAGGTCCAGGTGGCGGTGGCCTGGATGGTGGCATCCCCCTGCCCTGCCAGGGTAGCGAGGTAGATGGAGGATTGCCCGGGGCCGAAGGTGGCTGTGTCGCCCAGCCCGCCGGTCACCTGCAGGCCGCCGGAGCCCGCGAGGGTCAAGGCCGTGAGGGCGCGGGCCTCTCTGCGGTGTGTGTTCCACACCTCCACATCCCAGGCCGTGGGGGAGAGGACGAACCCGACGCTCTTCTCGCGCGGCACGACGATGATCTTCTCGAAGAGCTCCAGGCCTCCGAACATGGGCGCATCGATGCCGTCCAGCCCACGGGAAGCCAGCGCCACGGGACCTGGCGAGGAAATGGCCCCAAGCGCCGGGGCGGTGCCCAGCAGGCCCCCGCCGAAGCTGGCGCTGTGCTGGTCCAGGTCCGCAGACAGGACCGGCGGGAAGCCTCGCAGCTCCCAGCCCGGCAGGAACCCAGGCAGCGTAGCCATCAGCGTTTCAGCGCCACGAAATTCGGGAACACCATGTAGCTGTCGGCACCAATGGCGAAGGTGCTGCCGACGGCGTAGCCCTTGGCCGCTGCGTTGCTGGCGTAGATCGCAGGTATCCGCCCGAGCAGCGAATATCCGCCATCGTCCCGCTTGGCATACCACCGGATCGGCACCAGGTTCGCCTGGGCGTTGAGGCTGCTGGTCTGGCGGGCCATGAAGTCGGCAGCACACCGCGGGATTTTGTCGCTCGGGATGTCCCGCCCCGGCTGGTCCGCATCGCAGCGGCGCCCGGTGTATCCATAGTACCCGTAAGATTCGCTCGAGCCGATACTCAGCCACTTCCCGGTGAAGGTGTCCACATCGGCTCGAACGAACGCCGCGATGCCATTGCTGTAGGCGCCGTGTGACGCGGGGCAGTAGGCGTTC
>MWBB01000253.1 GCA_002068835.1 Acidobacteria bacterium ADurb.Bin340
AGGATGAACAGGATAAAAAAGAATTTTATTTATCCTGCCTATCCTGCCATCCTGTTTCAATTTTTTATTCAAGAACGAAACACAAAATGCAAAGAACATGAACCATGTTTTTTACATTTTTATCTTTTCTCCGTGTCCTCCGTGTCTCCGTGGTGAACCTCTTTTCCTATTCCAGTTCATCCAGCAGGCGGTTGGCTCCGGGGTGTTTGGGATCGTGTTTCAGGGCCTGGTGGGCGGCGGCGCGGGCTTCCTGGGTGCGGCCCAGGGCCTGGAGGATCTGGCCCCGGCGCCAGTGGGCGGCGGGGTAGCCGCCGCTGCCGCCTTCCAGGGGTTCCCGCAGCACCCGGTCCAGGTGGGCCAGGCCTTCTTCCTTGTGCAGGCCGGAGCGGGCGGCCAGCTTGCCGAGCTGGAGGCGCAGCAGGCTGGGGGCATCGGCCTGGTCCAGGGCGTTCCGGGTGAGGGTCCAGGCTTCTTCGGGCTGGCCCGCTTTCAGCAGGGCATCGCTGAGGGCTTCCAGGGCCCGGGCCTGGGTGGGGAAGCGGGGCTGCAGACGCCGGGCTTCGGCGGCGAGGCGGCGGCGCTGCTCATCGCGGCCCAGCGCCTTGCGGGCTTCGCGGCTGCCCAGGGCATCCAGGTAGAAGGCCAGGATCTCCGCATCCTGGGGCGCGGCGGCCAGGGCTTTGCGAAAGAAAGGCTCCGCCTCCCACCAGCGCTCATCCAGACTGAGGATGAGGCCCTGCAGCAGATCGCCCCGGGCGGGCTGGACGGCCCGGAGCTGGGCGGCACAGCGCAGGGCCTTGCGGGTGGACCCCCCGAGGAGCCCCGGCAGTTCCTGGTAGGCCAGCCCCAGGCTGATCCAGGCCCGCGCCAGGCGGGGATCCTGGGCCGTGGCCTGCTCCAGGTCATCCAGGGCGCCGCTGGCCCGCTTGAGGCTGCCGAAGTTGCGCTCCCGCAGGGCGCTGCCGGCCCGGGCCAGCCCTCGGGCCAGGAGGGCCTGGGCCTTCAGGGGGCCTGGGGCGGAAGCCAGGACCACGGCCTGTTCGGCTTCGGCCAAGGCTTCGGGGAACCGCTGCTGGGCGCTGAGGGCCTGGGACCGGGCCGCCCGGGCCAGGGCATCCCGGGGCTGCTCCCGCAGGCGGGCTTCCGCCTCGGCCTGGGCCTTCAGGAACCGGCCGGCCTCCAGGTCCGGGGCGGGATCATAGGCCGCAGCCAGGAACAGCAGGGGAGGCAGCAAGGGGAGCATGGGGCGTTCCTTGAACCGGGGGGGCAGGAGCCCCCTTCTGGAGTTTGGACATTTTCAGCCAGTTGACCCCCTGTCTATTTTCTCGGCAGAGGATCCCATCCGATCTGAAGTGCCTTTTCTAGTCCTTCGGCGGACGGATTCTTAACCTCAACCGCCAGGAAGTTCCAAAGAAGCCCGAGCCTGGCTTTCTTTGCCCCTTGGTCGATCCATTCCTGATCCCAAATCGGGGAATCAATTTGGGCGACGAGGACAGCAGATGCCTGCAAGAAGGCTGAGGCTGTTCTGTCATTGGCAACGAGCGCAAGACGGTCAAGAACGCAGGCTTCAGGGCGGATACAGCGAATCATGTTTCCAGACATCGTTGGAATATGAACTGTATCAGTCCTTGGATCCAGGTCGAGATCGCCAACACCGAGTGGTCCAGATGGGAATTCAACAGGAATCCCATCGACAACCGCATAACGACCATCATAAGCAGATCGTTCGATCCCAACGGTTTCAAGATCAATGGCTCTCAAGTGCGTGATGAAATCAAGGTCGCGGGTGCCAAAGATGCCGTCTGTCCGCCCAGTCCAAACCTGAACTGCTGAACCTCCACTCAAAACGGGGTCGGCTTCAAGAAGTCGGAAAGCCTCGACCAAGCGCGGAGGGACATTGATCGGGAATGAGCCGGGGGCTGGCTCCAGGAAGACGGAAAGGTTAAAAGGAGGAACAGGGTTTGGCTTTGTCTCCTGCCTGAACGCCAGGGGCAAAGGTATTACCGGTTTCGCAGATGTGATCTCTTGTGGATTGTTCCCCTTCTCGGGAGGCTTCGGAGGATCCTCATCACGCGAACCAGAACGTGGAGTCATGGATTTCCTCCCTGTTTCGGTGGTCTTCTCCGTTCACCTGCTACTCGCGTTCGCCCGTCGATTTCTCGAACTACATTCAAATCTCCGAGGCTCCGTAGGATTTCTCGTTCACCCGGATCGCGGGGTTTATTGGAAGGTAATTCCTGAATCCGTGGCCCATAGGCCGCAATCAGGTCGTCGATAGTGGTCGATAGTTTCATGAGTTCCCCAGCCAAAGCCAACCTCATCACAATCCATTGTCTCAGATCCTTCGCCGAAGCCAGCACCGATCAACCCTGGTGGATGCTCGAAGTTCAAGCGAGTCGCCCGTTCCGCCCCGGAGACGAAGACTCCGCGCGGCGACTCGCTTGAAAGTTCCCAGAGGCTGCCGTGAGAGTGCTGGATCAGTTCAAGGCGAACCTGGATCGGTGGCGCGGCGCCTTCAAACAGACCCGAACCTTCGAGCGGGCGACGCAGGCGCTGGTGGCCCTGCTGGCGAGCCAAGGGCGCAGCACCCTCACCCATGCCATCACCTTCAAAGGCACGGAACAGTCGCAGACGCCAACCCGGCTTTGCGCGGGGCGTCCTCCGTCCAAGGGTGCGTGAATGAGTGGTAAACCGCCCTGCAAGACCCCGGCTGATGACCTCGAACGCGAAAAACCCGGAACGCGGCCAGGTACACGTTCCGGGGATTTTCGAGGTTTGGAGCTGGGGAAGCCTTGCGGATCAAGGGTGAGAGGCTGCCGAAAGGTCCAAACTCCAGGGGGGGGCAGGAGCCCCCTTCCAAATCCAGATTCAGCGTTTCTCGATCAGCAGGTCCGACAGGGGGGCATGGTCATCCCGCCAGGGTCGCCCCGACCGCAGCAGCGGCAGGGGTTGTTTGGGATCCGGCAGCAGTTCGGGGCCGAAGGCAATGCCGCTGCAGCTCGTCACCAGAGGGTGCTGGAAGAAGGCATCCGGATCCTTGGCCACCAGCACGTAATAGCTGGTGGCATAGATGTTTTCATCCCTTCCTCGGACATCCCGCACCAGAGCCCCGCTGAGGTTCAGGGCCGTGCAGGTCTGCAGGGCCACCCGATGCACCGGAAGCCGGTTGCTCACATGAAGGGCCAGGATGCCGTTGGGGGCCAGATGCCGGAGGTACATCTGCACCGCTTCCACGGT
>MWBB01000254.1 GCA_002068835.1 Acidobacteria bacterium ADurb.Bin340
CCTTGCCCTGGCCCTGGGCGTTGTGGTGGCCACGGGACGCACCGTGCGCTATCCCGGGGAGCTGCTTCCGGATCCCGCCAGCACGTGGCTCCCGGTGGGGCTGGTGCTGCTGGGGATCCTCTACCTCCGTTCCTGGCTCAAGCTGCTTCCGCGGCGCTCCTAGGGAGCAATGACATGGCCCTTGAAGGTTCCCTCCGCGATTTCGATCTCTTTTCGCTCTTCAACATGATCAAGACCCAGGGCAAGAGCGGAACCCTGGTGCTCTCCCGAGGCCAGGAATTCGTCAAGGTCTTCTTCGAGCAGGGAGACATTGTCGGATGCGATTCCAACCAGGTCCGGGTCGAGGATCGGGTCGGGGCCATGCTGGTGAGGCTGGGGCGCCTGTCGGGCGATGAACTCCTGGCCATGATCCAGAAGCAGCGGCAGACCCTGAAGCGGCTCGGGACCCTGCTGCTGGAGTCGGGCAAGGTCAGTTCCCAGGATCTCCAGGACGCGCTGTTCAACCAGGCGATGTCGATCATCTATCGGACCTTCCGCTGGATCGAAGGCGACTACCGCTTCGATTCCATGCTTCCCGCGGAACTGGACCGGGAACACTTCCAGCCCATTCCCGTGGACACGGTGCTCATGGAAGCGGCCCGGATCATGGACGAGTGGCCGGAAGTGCAGCGGCGCCTCCCGGATCACGGCATCCCCCTGCAGAAGACCCCCCGCGCGCTCTCGCTGCGGCTGGACATCGACCAGGAACTCTCCTCCATGTTCGAAGGGCGGGGACCGACCCACGGCGAGCGCTCTGGCCTCTCCCACGAAGAGGAGACGGTTCTCACCTACTTTTCGGAACCTCAGACCATCCAGAGCGTGCTCCAGATCACCCGCTACGACGAACTGGATACCTGCAAGGTCATCGCGCAACTCCTGGAGGGCGGCCTCCTGGAAGTTTCCCGCCAGGAAGTGGCGCCGCCGCCCACACCCGTCTGGCAATTCCAGCCGGAGCCCCCGCGCGAGCAGGCCCAGGCCACGGGGCCTTCCCGGCTCTTCTGGCCCCTGGTGGCCGTGTTCATGGCGGTCCCCATGCTGCTCTACGTGCCCCGGGGGCGCGCTTCCATCAACCCGGGCCTGGCAAGCCTCCAGCCTGCCCATGTGCGGACGTTCACCGATGCTGCAACCCAGGATCGCCTTGCCTTCGCCCTCCGGCTTGCGGCTCCCGCGGATGGGGGGCTGAATCTGGCCAAGTCTTTGGGGATCGATGGAGAGGGACTGCGCACCGCGCCGGACCTGCTGGCATCACCGGACCCCTTGTTCGAAGCCACGCCCATGGCCGTGCCCGGAAAGCTGCCCTGATGGCCGCCTCCAAAAGCCGAATTGATACGGCCCTGCTGCTGCTGCGCATCGCCGTCGGGGGGTTCGCGGTCCTGCAAGGCCTCCAGACCCTTCAGCGGACAGGCTGGCGCCCCAACTTCAGCCACGCGAGCACCCTGGGGCTGGCCCTGCTGAAGGTGGTGTGCGGCGCCCTCACCCTGGGGGGCCTCTGGATGCTGCCGGCGGGCATCTGCCTGGCCGCCCTGGCCTTGACACCCGGCGTCCAGAGCCTCGCCCACGGCGGATCCCCGCTGGCTCACGCCTCGTCCCTTTTCCATGGGCTTGCGGCCCTGGCCACGGGGCTCGCAGGAGGAGGCCGCTGGTCCCTGGGGCGGGGTTGATCAGCCCGGGTGGCGGGGGGCAGCGGCCCAGGCAACAAGCACGGAAAGCCCGTAGAGGCCCAGCAGGATGGCGCTGAAGAACACCGTGGTGACGAAGAGGTCGCCGGGTGTGAGGAACGCCGCAGCCACCACGATGCCCACGGTGGCATGACGCCAGAACCGCAGCATGCCGCGAGCCGTGACCAGCCGGAACCGGGCCAGGAAGAACACCAGCACCGGCAGTTCGAAGACCAGGCCGGTGCCCACCAGCGTGTAGATGAACAGGTCCAGGTAGCTGTCCACATGGAGGTTGGTGCGAAGGCCCGCCCCCAGCGCCTCCTGGAAGAGGATGTTGCCCAGCATCTGGAAGGCCTGGAAGTAGGCGAACGCCGCGCCTCCGAGGAAACAAAGGCTGGTGACCACCACGAAAACAAGCCCCCAGCGGCGTTCCTTGGGGAAGAGTCCCGGCTTGATGAAGGCCCAGAGCTGGTGGAACAGGAAGGGCGAAACCAGCACCGCTGCCGCCCAGAAGGACAGTCGCATCAGGCTGAAGAAGGGCTCGGCCAGATTGGTGAAGGCGAAGGGCTCGAAACTGGCGGGAGAGGGCAGGCCCATCGCTTTCGCCTGGGCCACGGCCTGCGCCTTGTAGACCTCCAGGAAGGGGCGCTGGGCCCACTGCCAGAGCTCCACCCGGAAGAGGTAGGTGAGTCCGAAGCCTCCCGCGATGATGAGGGCGCTGCGGATCAGGCGCACCCGCAGTTCCTGCAGGTGCTCCCAGAACGTCATCTGGCCGGGCTGAGATTCTGTCATGGGGACGGCTACTTCTTACCCGCCTCCGAGCCTTCCTTCACATCGTCCTTGACCGAATCCGTGATCTCGCGGCTGGCCTTCTTGAACTCCTGGATCCCTTTGCCCAGGGCCTTGCCCAGTTCGGGCAGACGGCTGGGGCCGAAGAAGAGCAGGAGCACGACGCCGATGAGAAGGATTTCCGTGAGTCCGAGGTTGCCCATGTGCTGGCTCCAGAGGGGTGAGGGGGTCCGCCGCCGAGGGATGACCGGACATTATGCCCCGTCAGGGCCGAACCGAGGCTCTTCCAATGCTGTGGTAGGTCCAGCCCTGGGCCAGCAGGACCTCGGGCCGGAACAGGTTGCGGCCGTCGAAGAGCACCTTGGCCTTGAGCCGCCTTCCCACCTCGTCCAGGTCCGCCTGGGCGTAGGCAGGCCATTCGGTGGCGATGATGAGGGCGTCCGACCCATCGCAGGCCGCCATGAAGTCCTCCGTGTAGGCCACGCGGTCCCCGATGCGCTCCCGCACCCTCGGCATGGCTTCGAAATCGTGGACGACCAGTTCCGCGCCCTGGGCCCGCAGGCTTTCGATCAGCTCCAGGCTCATGGCTTCGCGGATGTCGTCGGTATGGGCCTTGAAGGCCAGACCCCAGAGGGCGAACCGCCTCCCCTTGAGAGGGGCGGGAACCCCCGGGGGGCAGCCGAAATGCTGTTTGACCTTGCGAGCCAGCACCTGTTTCTGCAGGCGGTTGGCCTCCACGGTGGTCTGGAGC
>MWBB01000255.1 GCA_002068835.1 Acidobacteria bacterium ADurb.Bin340
ACCCTCGGCGCGGCGGGATCCAGCCGTTCGGGCTGGTGTCTCAGGCGCCGGAAGCTGTCGTGGGGCACCAAGGTCGGCAGGCTCAGGAGCAGCAGCCCGAGGATCGTGCGCGGCACGCGGAAGCGCCCGGGACTGCGCCGGATCTGCAGGTAGAGCAGCGCCGCCCCACCGGTGGCCAGCAACAAAAGGGAGAGCCCCATGGGCAGGCTCCGCAGCAGTGGCACGCTGCCCATGGCCACGGGCACCGACCAGTACAGGGCCGCGTGGAACCACAGGATCCCGGCCCCCGCCAGGAGGGCCCCACCTCGGCCATCCAAGACCTCCGATTTGGGCGCCCCGAGGCTCACCGCGACCTGGGCCAGGAAAGCCAGCACCAGCCCCATCAGGACATGGATCACAAGGGCCGAGAAGACCCACTCGACCACCGCCTTGAGCATGATGTCTGTGAGCGTGAACTCCCGAAGGAAGGGATTCGGCGTGCTGCGGATCCCCGGAAGGATGCGCAGCCCCATCAGCAGCCAGAGCAGTATCCATGGCCCCAGGACGCCCAGCACCCACCACATCCGGGCCAACCAGGTCTTGCGTGACGTCATGCGGCTACCTCCTTCGTCGGGACCAGGCTTCCCGCACCCAACGGGCCAGGGTCATGGTGGTGCGAGGATCCCGAAGAGGTCCAGCAAAAGTCCTTCCTCTTTTACACTATCCCCATGCCGTCCTGCCGAGAACGCCCGCCGCAAGTCCACGGAAGCCGCCATGAACGCCATCATGAGCGAGATCAGCACCACCGCCGAGCAGATCCGCAAGAGCGGAAAAGAGCCCCTGGTGTCCGATGTTCTGAAAGCGATCGAGGACCTGCCCAACTACAAGCTTCCCGTCGCCAAGAATGCCTACTTCCCGAATGAGGCGACCTATGCCTTCAATGCTGCCTCCGGGAAGAACGGCCAGGTGGGCCTGCTGACCTCCACCGTGACCGGGCCCGATGGTTCCAGCTACCTGGCCATCCGCATTACCGCCAAGCACAAGGGCGGCTCCCTGGCCAAGCTCGTGGCCCTGGACCAGTAGTCTCTGCAAGGTTTCCTAGGCAAGCGGGGGGCTTCGGCCCCCCGCTTGCCTAGGGGTGGGTACGGGTCTAGCTTGAACATTGTTGGAGGTCGCCATGCGTCGCACACGCCAGCACGGATTCACCCTTGTTGAACTGATTCTCGTGGTGTCGATCCTGGGCATCATCACGGCCATTGCCGTTCCCACCTTCCTGGGGCAGCGCAAGAACGCCCGGGTGGTCGGGGATGCCAAGGCCAACGCCAAGGTGATGCAGATGATGTTGGAGGATCGCCGGGCGGATCGGGGCATCTACGGGCCCGCAGGCGACTACAACTGGACCAACGGGGATCCCGTGGGCACCGCGGCCACGGTGCTTCCGGCCTTCACCCCCAAGGGCTCCAGCAAGATGAACTTCGTGCTGCACATCACCAACGGTGGCGCCGCCTACACCATCGAGGTGTCGGATCCCCTGTACAAGAGTGGCGCCACGCTGTTCCGCACCAACCAGAATGGCAAGGACGAGGAACTCTGAACCGCCTGGTGTCCTATCCAGCCGAAGGGGGGAGCCTAGGCTCCCCCCTTCGGCTGGATAGGACACCAGGCGGTTCAGAGTTCCTCGTCCTTGCCATTCTGGTTGGTGCGGAACAGCGTGGCGCCACTCTTGTACAGGGGATCCGACACCTCGATGGTGTAGGCGGCGCCACCGTTGGTGATGTGCAGCACGAAGTTCATCTTGCTGGAGCCCTTGGGGGTGAAGGCCGGAAGCACCGTGGCCGCGGTGCCCACGGGATCCCCGTTGGTCCAGTTGTAGTCGCCTGCGGGCCCGTAGATGCCCCGATCCGCCCGGCGATCCTCCAACATCATCTGCATCACCTTGGCGTTGGCCTTGGCATCCCCGACCACCCGGGCGTTCTTGCGCTGCCCCAGGAAGGTGGGAACGGCAATGGCCGTGATGATGCCCAGGATCGACACCACGAGAATCAGTTCAACAAGGGTGAATCCGTGCTGGCGTGTGCGACGCATGGCGACCTCCAACAATGTTCAAGCTAGACCCGTACCCACCCCTAGGCAAGCGGGGGGCCGAAGCCCCCCGCTTGCCTAGGAAACCTTGCAGAGACTACTGGTCCAGGGCCACGAGCTTGGCCAGGGAGCCGCCCTTGTGCTTGGCGGTAATGCGGATGGCCAGGTAGCTGGAACCATCGGGCCCGGTCACGGTGGAGGTCAGCAGGCCCACCTGGCCGTTCTTCCCGGAGGCAGCATTGAAGGCATAGGTCGCCTCATTCGGGAAGTAGGCATTCTTGGCGACGGGAAGCTTGTAGTTGGGCAGGTCCTCGATCGCTTTCAGAACATCGGACACCAGGGGCTCTTTTCCGCTCTTGCGGATCTGCTCGGCGGTGGTGCTGATCTCGCTCATGATGGCGTTCATGGCGGCTTCCGTGGACTTGCGGCGGGCGTTCTCGGCAGGACGGCATGGGGATAGTGTAAAAGAGGAAGGACTTTTGCTGGACCTCTTCGGGATCCTCGCACCACCATGACCCTGGCCCGTTGGGTGCGGGAAGCCTGGTCCCGACGAAGGAGGTAGCCGCATGACGTCACGCAAGACCTGGTTGGCCCGGATGTGGTGGGTGCTGGGCGTCCTGGGGCCATGGATACTGCTCTGGCTGCTGATGGGGCTGCGCATCCTTCCGGGGATCCGCAGCACGCCGAATCCCTTCCTTCGGGAGTTCACGCTCACAGACATCATGCTCAAGGCGGTGGTCGAGTGGGTCTTCTCGGCCCTTGTGATCCATGTCCTGATGGGGCTGGTGCTGGCTTTCCTGGCCCAGGTCGCGGTGAGCCTCGGGGCGCCCAAATCGGAGGTCTTGGATGGCCGAGGTGGGGCCCTCCTGGCGGGGGCCGGGATCCTGTGGTTCCACGCGGCCCTGTACTGGTCGGTGCCCGTGGCCATGGGCAGCGTGCCACTGCTGCGGAGCCTGCCCATGGGGCTCTCCCTTTTGTTGCTGGCCACCGGTGGGGCGGCGCTGCTCTACCTGCAGATCCGGCGCAGTCCCGGGCGCTTCCGCGTGCCGCGCACGATCCTCGGGCTGCTGCTCCTGAGCCTGCCGACCTTGGTGCCCCACGACAGCTTCCGGCGCCTGAGACACCAGCCCGAACGGCTGGATCCCGCCGCGCCGAGGGT
>MWBB01000256.1 GCA_002068835.1 Acidobacteria bacterium ADurb.Bin340
AGCCTCTTCGCGGGCAAGCTCGGCAGCGCCGTGGCCAGCCCCCGCCTGACCCTGGTGGATGACGGCCGCCTGATCCTGCCCGATGGCCGACCGGCCCTGGGCACCGAGCCCTGGGATGGCGAAGGCCTGCCCACCCGCCGCAATGTGCTGCTCCAGGACGGCGTGCTTACCACCTACCTGCACACCCTCAAGACCGCCGCCGAAATGGGCTGCGCGCCCACGGCCTCGGCCGCGCGGGGCACCGGCAGCAATCCCGGCGTGACCACCTTCAACCTTTTCCCGGAGCCCGGCCAAGCCACGCCGGAGGCCCTCCACCGCCAGGCATGGAACGGCGTGCTCATCACCGAATTGATGGGCCTCCACACCGTCAACCCCGTCTCCGGGGATTTCAGCCTGGGCGCCTCGGGCCTGCGCCTCCGCGAAGGTCGCCTGGCCGAACCCGTGGACCGCATGACCTTCGCCGGCAACCTCAGGGACCTGCTCCTCCGCATCGTGGACCTGGGCTCGGACCTCCGCTGGTACGGCAGCTCCGCAGGTCTCACGGTGCTGCTGGAGGAAATGCCCCTGGGCGGCGCCTGAGGTTACGGTTCGGCCTCGGGGTCTTGAGCGTATCCCGTCAGATCCTCACGTAGCAGTTCCGATAAGGGCAGACCAAAGGCGCGGGCCAAGCTGCTCATGGCATCGATGGGAACCCATGAAAACCTGGCTCCGATGCGTCACGGGCGCACTTCCACTTCTGGTTGTTGGGTGTTCTGCCCCAGCACCAGTACCCACCAAACCAGCGCCGGCTGCGTAGGCTCCCATCAGACGCTGGGCCTCCAGTTGGTCCGGGGGAACACGAACCAGGGCCTCCAGCCTCAGTCGAACGCACACGCCAATCTCGCCAAGGCGCAGAACGATGCTGTGCGCAACGCCCTCGCCGCCAACCCCGCGATGCTGGAGCAGATGGTGGATGGCCGGATCATGGCCGAGTCCTCGGGTGCCGGTGGCCAGATGGAACTGGACACCTACAACGCCGAGAAGGAGAAGTTGGGCGTGGAGGAGGCCCAGCGTCTGGCAAAGGAGCGCAAGGAAAAGCGCCGAGCCGAAATCCGAGCCGAAATCCTGGGGCAGCCCAAGGCGGCCCCTGTTGAGGCCCCCGCCCCGCAGGATTCCGCCCGGCCCAAGCGTCCTGAGGAACTGCCCGGCTATGTTCTGGTCTGCTATGTGACCGAGGCCAAGGACAACTCCGGTTCGGCCGCGTTCTTTTTCTCGGGAGTCGCCACGAACACGACCACGGCGGAGGACGGAAAGCCTGTGCTGGCTGCGCGCCATAACAGTGTTGGGGCCTATACGGGTTCAGCGCCGAAGTGCGGAGCCGCCCTGGCTACGGCCTTCGGCATCAAGAAGCCTGTCTCCAAAAGCTGATGGATTCCTGGTTGGGCGCCAACCGACCGCCCAACGCCGAAGCCCTCTCTCGCGAGAGGGCTTCGGCCTTCCTGGGGCCCCTGGCTGACAGCCCGGCCCCGGCCCGGTAGAGTTAAAACCCGCTGCCGCTGTGTGTTTGCGTTGCCTTTCCGCTGAGGACTCCATGAGCCTTGATGCCGCCCGCGCCTACTTGGCCTTTCCCCACCTGGAGGCGGACCTCCGCTCTGAACTGGAAGGGCTGCTGAAGGCGGCGGAGGGGGGCGATGGGGCGGCCGAGGCGGAGGTGCAGGACCGTTTCAGCGAGCCCCTGGCCTTCGGCACGGGCGGGCTGCGGGGCGTGATGGGCGCGGGGCTGCGCCGCATGAACCGGCCCAACGTGCGCCGGGCCACCCGGGCCCTGGCGGCGGTGGCCCTGAAGCGGGCGCCCCAGGCCCGGACGGCCCTGGTGGGCTTCGATACGCGCCTGCAGTCCGATGTCTTCGCCCGGGAAGCCGCCCGGGTGCTGGCGGAAGCGGGCTACACGGTCTACCTGGGCGACCGGCCCCTGCCCACGCCCTTCCTCTGCTTCGCCATGCGGCGCCTGAAGACCGCCTGCGCCGTGATCGTGACGGCCAGCCACAACCCCAAGATCTACAACGGCTACAAGGCCTACGACAATCAGGGTGGCCAGGTGGTGGCCCCCTGGGATGCGGAAGTCGAAGCCGGGATGGCGGCAGAGCCCCTGGTGCCCGTGCCCCCGAGCCCCGATGCGGACGCCCGCATCCAGCCCATCCCGGCGGAGCTGGAGGAAGCCTTCCTGGCCATGAGTCAGTCCTTCCTGGCCCGCCCCAAGGCCTTCCTCCCGACCCCCGTGCTCTACACCCCCTTCCACGGAACCGGGATCGCCTTCACGCCGGAGCTCTTCCGCCGCGCCGGGCTGCCCCTGGAGGTCTGCGAAGCCCAGGCGGTGCCCGATGGCACCTTCCCCACGGCGCCCCGGCCCAACCCGGAGGAGCTGGCAGCCTTCGAGGTGACGATCCAGGATGCGGAACGCAAAGGAATTTCGGTGATCCTGGCCAGCGATCCCGACGCGGACCGCCTGGGCGTGCTGGTGAAGCGGGAAGGCCGCTGGCTGCAGATGAGCGGCAACGACATGGCGGCCCTCACACTGGACTACCTGGCCCGGGAAAAGGGCGTGAAGGGCACCGTGGTCACCACCGTGGTGACCTCCGACTTCCTGGCGGAAACGGCCCGGATGCACGGCATGTCCACGGTGTGGACCCTCACGGGCTTCAAGAACATCGCCGTGTGCATGCACCGCCTGGTGGAGCTGGGCGAGCCCTACGCCTTCGGCGCCGAGGAAAGCATCGGCAGCTGCCCCAGCGGCGAATTGCGCGACAAGGATGGCATCACCGCCGCACTCATCGCGGCGGAGATGGTGGGCCACTACCGCGCCCGGGGCCTGGATCTGATCGATGCCGTGGCCGAACTCCAGGGCCGCGTGGGCACCTTCCACAGCCGCCTGGTGAACCTGGAGGATCCGAAACCCGGCGGCGCCCAGCGCTTCGCGGAGGCCATGGGCCGCATCCGGGCCGCGGGCCTGCGCACCTTCGCGGGCGAAACGGTGGTGTCCTGGGAGGACTTCGCCGATGGGCTGGCGCACGGTGCCGATGGCCGCACGGAGCCCATCCTGGACCGGCCGGAACGCCGCGACGTGGCCCTGCCCATGGAGCGCAGCAATGTGCTGAAGTTCCGCTTCGCCTCCGGCGCCTTCGCCGCCTTCCGGCCCAGCGGCACCGAGCCCAAGCTCAAGGTCTACCT
>MWBB01000257.1 GCA_002068835.1 Acidobacteria bacterium ADurb.Bin340
TCGCCTTCCAGCTGCTCCCGCTCGGGGCTGGGCTTGCCGTAGGCATCCGGGAAGTCCACCGTCAGGGCTTCCACCTGGCCCCGCTCGCTGATGGAGCGCGCGTAGCGCAGCGCTTCCAGCGTGCCCCGGTGGATGCGGGAGACCAGCACGATCACCCGGTTCTTGCGGGGGTACAGGTCCACGATGCGGCTGGTGGCCAGCAGGGAGCGCACTCGAACGTAGTGGCGGTGGATGCGCTGGAAGGTCACCACCATGATGGGAATCAGCACCACCACGATCCAGGCGCCGTGGCTGAACTTCGTGATGGCGATGTCGATCATCACGATGCCTGCGGCCACGGCTCCGAGCCCGTTCACCGCCAGCTTCCAGCGCCAGCCGGCCACCCGGCCCCGGCGCCGCAGCCAGTGCACCACCATGCCGGATTGGCTGATGGTGAAGCCCAGGAACACGCCCAGGGCGTAGAGGGGCAGCAGCACGTCCGTGTTGGCGTGGAGCCCCACCACCAGGGCGCAGGCCATGAAGGTGAGGATCAGGATGCCGTTGCTGAAGACCAGGCGATCGCCCTGGCTGGCGAACTGCTTGGGCAGGTAGGCGTCGCGCCCCATGAAGGCCGCCAGGCGCGGGAAGTCCGCGAAAGCGGTGTTCGAGGCCACCAGCAGGATCATGAAGGTGAAGCCCTGGGTCAGGTAGTACATCAGCATGGGCAGGCCCGAGCTGGGGTCGCCATAGACCGCCTTGGCCAGCTTGGAGAGCAGCGTTTCCGCCACCACCTTGGGATCTTCGCTGTGGGCGTAGGTCACGCCGTAGTGGTTGGCCAGCAGCGTGATGCCCAGGAACATCGTTCCCAGCAGCGCGATCATCCAGATCATCGTCTTTGCGGCGTTCTTTCCCGCAGGATCCTTGAAGGCCGTCACGCCATCGCTGATGGCCTCCACGCCCGTCAACGCCGTGCAGCCCGCCGAGAAGGCCCGCATGAAGATCCACACCAGGGCCCAGCCCGTCACCGTCTGCGCGTGGCCCATGGCCTGGACCACTTCCGGCCCGCTGGGCGCCACAGGCGCTCCGCCGAGCCACCGGGCGAAGCCGGTGCCCAGCAGCAGGAACATGAGCACCGCGAAGCCGTAGGTGGGCACCGCGAACAGGGCGCCGCTCTCCTTCACGCCCCGGAGGTTCGCCACGGCCACCAGGATGATGGCGCAGACCGTGAGCAGCACGTTGTGACCCTGCAGGGCGGGAAAGGCCGCCGTGATGGCCGCGATGCCTGCCGAGACCGACACCGCCACCGTGAGGATGTAGTCCAGCAGCAGCGAGCTGCCGCCCACCAGCGAGGCCAGTTCGCCCAGGTTGTCCTTGGCCACCAAGTAGGTGCCCGCGCCATTCGGATAGGCCAGGATCGTCTGGCGGTAGCTGGTTCCCAGGATCAGCAGCAGCAGGCCGATGCCGAGCGCCACGGGGATGCTGAGGCCATAGATCCACGCGGCCCCGGCCGCCGCGGCGGTGCCCGCCACCGCCGGATGCCCCACGGCCATCGAGAGGCTCGCCATGATCTCCTGGGTGGCGTAGGCCGTGGAGGAGAGCGCATCGGAGCTGAACACCGACAGGCCGATGAAATTGCTGAGCTTCGTCTGGTGGACTTCCTCGGTCGCCAGACGGCGGCCAAGCAGGAGACGGCGGAAGTGGGGCATGGTTCGGTCCGTTCAGGAATCCAGGATTATGCGCCGGAGCCATGACGCTTGCAGCGCGTCAGCCGTCACAATTCCGTGCCTTCAAGCCTCGTAAGCCAAGGCTTCCACGAGATGAATCTGCCCGGGGCCCACGGGCCACCACCAGCGCTGGGCGAGGACGGGGCGGCGCGGCACCAGGACCGCGAGCACATCCAGGCCGCTCAGGGGGTCGTGGGCCTCCACCGAGCCTGCGCCCTGGAGCTGCTGCATCCAGGTATCCGCGAAGGGGCCCAGGGCCGGGATCTCGGGGCCTTCCAGAACGGCGCGGTCATGGAGGAGGCCCAGGGAGGCGCCGCTCTGTGCCAGGGCGTCCAGGAAGGCCGTGAGCAGGCGGCGATGCCAGGCCTGGAAGGCTGCTTCCAGCTCCGGCGCCTCGTCCCAGGGGTCCAGCGGCGCGAAAGCCGCCTCCACCTCCCGGCGGGCCACTTCGCCGAACTGGCCCATGAGGTTGGCGGCGATCACTGTGGCCGGACGCAGGGTTTCCAGGGCCTCCCGCAGGAGCGTCGGCTCCATGGGCAGCGTGGGCAGCAGGGCCGCCAGCCGGGCCTGGGCCACCTCCGGTTCCCGCAGCCGCCCCGACCAGGTTTCCCGGGCGGCCCGGTGGGCCGCGGCAGCCAGAGGGCCCATGGCGCCTGTCGCATCCTCGAAGCGCCAGGGGGGCCATCGGCGGTGGCGCAGGGCGGTGCGGAGGCGGCTCCAGGGATCCGCATCCCAGCCTACGGTGCCGCGCGGGGCCTCGGACCAGGGCACCTCCAGGCCCGTCCCGGCCCCGAGGATGAGCACGGGGCGATCGGGATCCGAGGACGCCAGAAGATGCCCCAGGAACCGCTGGGCCTGATCCAGATGCGAAGCCCAGGCGCCGCGGGGCCTCGACAGAAAGGCCCGCTGTTCCCGGGCAAGGCGCTGGGCGAAGGAAGCCATGGGGCCACTATGACCCAATCCTCGCCACGGGAAGGCACACTGGAACCGAGGTCTGCCATGCCCCGTTTCTCCAGGACTGCCGGTCGGGAAGTGCTCGAAGGCCACGTGCGCCTTCCGGAATGGATCACCCGGGAGCGGGTGAAGCTCTCCCAGCTCCACGGCATGAAGACGGATCTGCGGGCCAGCGGCCTGCATACCGTGTGCGAGGAGGCCCGCTGCCCCAACCGCACCCACTGCTTCACTCACGGCACCGCCACCTTCCTCCTGATGGGCGACACCTGCACCCGGGCCTGCGGCTTCTGTTCCATCCGCAGCGGCAAGCCCGGCCCCCTGAACCCCGAGGAACCCCGGGAGACTGCGGAGCAGGTGGCGGCCATGGGCCTGCGTTTCGCGGTGCTCACCAGCGTGAACCGCGATGACCTGCCCGATGGCGGCGCCGCCCATTTCGCCGAAACCATCCGGGCCATCCATGCCCGCTGCCCCGGCGTGGGTGTGGAGGTCCTCACTCCCGATTTCATGGGCGACCTGGAGGCTGTGGCCACCGTGGTGGC
>MWBB01000258.1 GCA_002068835.1 Acidobacteria bacterium ADurb.Bin340
ATCGACTGGTGCTGGACTTCCCAAGCCGTCCGCCACAGCCCATCCCGCAGGTTCCGGGCCTGGCGGAGGCCCTGGGCGCCGCGATTCTGGAAACGCACCTGTCCCGGGACGTGGTGGCGGTGCTGGGTTCGGAAGCGGAGGTCCGGGCCCTGGAACCGGACTTTTCGGCCCTCACCCGCATCGATCATTTCGGTTTCATCGCCACCGCCAAGGGGAACACCTGTGACTTCGTGAGCCGCTTCTTCGTGCCGAAGGAAGGCATTCCGGAGGACCCGGTCACGGGCAGCGCCCACAGCACCCTGGTGCCCTTCTGGGCCGGGCGTCTCGGAAAGACGGTCCTCCATGCCCGTCAGCTGTCCCGGAGGGGAGGGGAGCTCTTCTGCGAGCTGAAGGGTGACCGCGTGGCCATCGCGGGGCGGGCCGTCAAGGTGCTGGAGGGGCACTTCCTCCTTCCGGAATGAGCAGCCATCCTGGAGCCATGCGCCTGCTCCTCGCCATCGACGTCGGCAACACCAACATCGTCCTGGGGGTCTTCGACCTGGACCGGGAGGGCCTGCCCCTGCTGCATGCCTGGCGTTTGGCCACCAGCCGGGAGCGCACGGTGGACGAATACGGCCTCAATTCATCGGCCCTGCTGCGCCACAGCGGACTGGACGCCCGGGACATCCAGCATGTGGTCATCTCCAGCGTGGTGCCGCCTCTCCATCCCGTGATCGATGCCTGGGTCAGGGTCTACTTTCAGGCGGATCCCCTATGGATCGAACCCGGGATCAAGACGGGCCTGAAAGTGGTCATCGAGAATCCCAGCGAACTGGGGGCGGACCGCATCGTGAACTCGGTGGCGGGCCTGGAGCGCTACGGGGCGCCGCTGATCGCCGTGGATTTCGGAACGGCCACCACCTTCGATGTGGTGAACGATCGGCGGGAATACCTGGGTGGCATCATCGTTCCGGGCCTGAAGCTCGGCGCCGAAGCCCTCTTCCAGCGCACGTCGAGGCTCCCCAGGGTGGAGATCACCGAGCCGGAGCGCCTCATCGGCCGCAACACCGTGCAGGCCATGCAGTCCGGCCTCTTCTACGGCTACGTGGGCCAGGTGGACGGCATCCTGGAACGCCTGCTGGCGGAGCAGCCGGGCTCGGCGGTGGTGGCCACGGGGGGGCTGGCCAAGGTCATCGCTCCCGCTTCCCGCCACATCCAGCATCTGGCGCCGGACCTGACCCTGGAAGGCCTGCGCCTGATCTGGCAGAAGAACCGCAAGTAGCATGCTGCCGCTGATCCGGCTGGGCTCCGTGGATTCCACCCAGGCCTTCCTGGGGCGCCATCCCGAGCTGGGTTTCTGCGGTGTGATGGCGGATCTGCAGGCCGCGGGCCGGGGGCGGGGCGAGAACCGCTGGGAAGCGGCTTCGGGCACGGGCCTCTGCCTCTCCGCAGCCCTGCCGGTGCCGGACCTGAACCCGGGCCTCGTCCCCCAGCGGGCCATGCTGGCGGTGATCGAGGCCCTGGAGCCCTGCGGCGTGGCGCTGGGCCTGAAGTGGCCCAACGATCTGGTGGCCTGGAAGGAGGGTCGGCTCGTGAAGGTGGGCGGCATCCTGGGGGAGCACAAGGGAAATCGCATCCTCCTGGGGCTGGGCGTGAACCTCACGGCAGCGCCGGAACTGGGTGATCGTCCTATTCCACCGGCCTCCCTGGCGGAGCTGGGGGCCAGGGTGATGGATCGGGAAGGTTTGGCCCGGGTGATCCTCGAACATTGGGAGGATCTGACCGTGACCCGGGTGCCGTCGTTCCGTTGGCCCGAGACTGGCGACACCGTGGCCTGGGAGGCGGGGCAGGGCGCCGTGGAGGGCTGGCTGGAGGACGGAAGGCTTCGGGTGCGCTCCGCCGAAGGCGTGCTGGACCTCACGGGAGGTGATCTTCGTGGGCTCAGCCCACGCTCCATGCCAAGCTAGACGAGGCACAGTTCCGAGACTTTGACTGAAAGGACGCCATGGACACCACCCACGACGCCAAGCCCCGCTTCCCCTCCAGTTTCTGGAGCGCCAACATCACCGAGCTCTTCGAGCGGGCCGCCTACTACGCCATGGCCAGCTTCGTGGTGATCTACCTCGGCCAGTTGGGCTTCGGCGACTACTGGCCCAGCTTCATCAACTCTTCGGTGCTCTGGTTCCTGGTGTACTTCCTGCCCCTGCTGTCGGGCACCATCTCGGACCAGATCGGCTTCAAGCGGGCGCTCCTCATCGCCTTCGTGCTGGTGGGTGCGGGCTACTTCCTGATGGGCTATCCGGTCTGGTTCGGAGGCGCCACCCTCAGTCAGACGATCGCCTCCGAGGTCACCGTGGGGATGTCGGTGGTGATCCCCATCGCGGCGGCCGTGCTGCTCATTGGCATCGGCGGCTCCTTCGTGAAGCCCTGCATCGCCGGTACGGTCCAGAAGACGGCCGGAGCCCGCAAGACGCTGGGCTTCGCCATCTTCTACATGATCATCAACATCGGCAGCCTGGTGGGCCGCTTCATCAGCTACAAGGTCCGCAAGACGCCGGGCTTCGACCTGAGCATCATCTTCGCCGTGAGCCTCGTGGCGGCCATCGTGGCCTTCTTCGTGGTGCTCTTCCTCTACAAGGATCCGGATGTGGAGATGGGGATCACGGAGAAGAAGCCTTCGAAATCCATCGGGGAGATCCTGCTGGGCATGGTGAAGGTGCTGCAGAACGGCCGCTTCGTGATGTTCCTGGTGGTGAGCAGCGGCTTCTACTTCATCTACAACCAGGTCTACAACCTCCTGCCCCTCTACACGAAGAAGACCGTGGAACTGAGCCCGGCCATGGACATCTACACCGCGGCCAACCCCTTCGTGATCGTCACCTGCCAGCTGCTCATCACCAAGGCCTTCGGCAAGCTGCCGCCCATCAAGAGCATCTTCATCGGCATTGGCATCATCGGCGCCTCCATGCTCATCAACATCGTGCCTCTCTACATGGCAGGCGGCGTGACGGCCATGGTGGGCAGCCTGCTGCCCATGGGCAGCCTCTTCATCATGCTCACGGTGGCCATGATCGCCTTCGGCGAACTGTTCAACTCCAGCCGCCTCTACGAATACATTGGGAGCCTGAGCCCCAAGGGCCAGGAAGGCCTCTTCCAGGGCTACGCCAACCTGCCCATGGCCATCGGCAGCATCATCGGCGGCCCC
>MWBB01000259.1 GCA_002068835.1 Acidobacteria bacterium ADurb.Bin340
GGCTATTAGTTGATTTTGGGATCGCGTGATAAATGACTCTAACCAAAACTCCATCATTATCGATTTCACCCATGCTATGCACCCCGAAAACCGCCAGGATTAGGCATCCCAAAGGGCTCTGTGGATGGTTTAGGCCGGGTTTCCCTGCAAGAAAAAGATGGCGCTGGATTCTGGATGTGTCCTAACGCGAAGGAGACATCCAGATGGACATGCGCCCCAACCTCGATCCCGAACTTGGTCTTGGCCCTGATCGCGCTCCTTCGCAGGAAGCTGGGCACATCGTCGAAGCTCCGACCCCGGACCACATCGACGCGCCTCCTTCCGTCGCTGTGGATCCGGACCTCGACAACCCGATCCGTAAGGATGCGCCTCAGCCTCCCGCCCCGGCCCCTGCGAAGGCCTTGGCCACCATCGAGCAGCAGCAGGTTCTCAGCGCCAACATCGATGCGCTGCGTCCCCTCGTGCAGAGTGGCCAGCTGAAGGGCAAAGCGATGGAGGCTCTGGTGAACGGCGAAGGCCCTGCCTCTGCCGTTAGCGAGGTGCAGGCAGTGCGAGCGATCAATCTTCTGTCGCAGGCTGCCTCTCCGAAGCCGTCTGCGCCCGCGAACATGGTCACCCGACACGGCGCAGCCGTGGAGGGGGACGAGTGATTCCCTCCTCGCCGGGTGACTTCGCAGGCTCCACCGGAGCCTGCTCCGTCACCCGGCGGTCGGGAGGGCGAAGGCTGCCTCATACGCTCAGGGGAGCACGATGGCCCGGCCGTCCGGAAGAAGGTTGAACCTGAACCGTTGGAAGGTTTGAAGGTCTTTCAACCGGGAAGGAGCGCCACGGGGAGGAAGGGTTTCCTGGAAGCTGCCTTTTCCGGCATCCAGTCGGAACCAGCGAAGGTCCGGCCAGGCTTTCAGGGATTCGTTCCTGCGCCGATCGAGCGCATCCCCTTCGCCCTTCTGGTACATCTCCAGGGTGCCCTGGGTTTGATAAACCTTCGGGGCGAGTCGAACGGCTTCCTCGGTTCGGGCGCAGAAGAGCAGATCCCCATCGGCGAGGGGTTGGGCATCCACCACCGCCACTTCCGTATCGAAGGAGCCCAGTTCGGATTCCGAGAGGCCGTAGAGGTTGACGGTGCGCCGCAGGCTTCCCTTGCTGGAGACGAAGAAGAACAAGCCGGTCCAGAAGTTCGCGAGGATCACGCCATCGGGGGCGGGGAAGACCTCGAAACCACCACCCTGCAGGGAACTGAAAAGGCGGCCCATGTGTGGATTCGACCGGTAGGGGCGTTTGGACCGGGGATCCGGTCCCTGGATGAAGAGGGGCGTCTTGAACCCCAGGTCCAACAGGTGGGACGGGCGGATCTGTCCATCCGTACCTTGGCGGAAGATGGCGAAGAAGGAACCCCGTTGGCCATCCCAGAACCCCACCCCGTTCCACCCGAGGTAGCGGTTCTCTCCGAGGGGATAGAGCTGGTTGGGCGCGGCGCTGTCCTCGAAAGCCAGCACCCGGTGGGTGGTCTGCCACCCCCCCAGTCCTCCAGCGTGGTAGAGGATGCCTTCATTGCGCTGATGGGGGTTCATGCTGTAGGCGAAGGCGGCCCCTTCGGAGTACCAGAAATTCCGGGCGTACTTGGGGGCCACCAGGGCGCGGGTTCTTCGTCCCGCCGGGTCGATGAGTTCCAGTTTCTGGGGGAAACCATCAGACAGTCGGATCACCTGTCCACCGTCCCACCATTGGGAGAGGTGGGGGGCCGGAAAGGTCTGGCCTGCCAGAGCGCAGCAGGCCAGGGAAACGATGAAGGGTTTCGATATCATTCTAGTATTTGCAATCCGACCAATTCCTGACATTGCCCCAACCCTCGCATGTGATGTCAGCACGCAGGCCAAGTCTGCCAATTTCCTTTCCTTGGGCATCGAATTTCTTGCATGACGTGCCAAAAATTCCATCATGACACCATGCGCTCTCACCTGTTTGGCAGTTGACGCATTCCTGTTGCCCAGCTTCCAAAAGCAGTGTTGCGCATCCAAGAATTGCGAGATGGATGAAACGCCGAGTGATACGGTTCAAAGTGGCCTCCGTGTTAAGGGTTTGTGGGGCCATTCTCTCTCTCTCTCTCTCTCTCGATTCAGTGATGCGAGTCACGAAGACCTAGGAGTGAGCCCGACCGCTTTCTGGATGCCTTCACGAATCAGCTCCAGATCCGCGAGGAAGGCTTGCAGTCGTTCGGGGGGCAGCAGGTGCTCCAGTTCCTTTCCGAAGGCCGTGTGGGCGGGATCCGTGGCGTTCAGGAGCGCCTCGGCCTTGGGAGTGAGGATCACGCGGCAGGAACGGCGGTCCTGGGGGTTCTGCACCCGGCGCACCAGGCCCAGGCGGCCGAGGCGGTCCACCAGGCGGGGCACATCGGCGGCCCGGGTGATGACGCGGCGCTTCAGGTCCCCGATGGTGCAACCCTCGGAGGGGCCGCCCCGGAGGATGCGCAGGATGTTGAACTGGGGGTCCGTCAGCCCCGCGGGGCGCAGCACCCTCACCTCGTGGAGGTGGGCCAGGTGCTCCCGGGTGAGCATCAGGGCCACGGACAGTTCGTGGCCGGGGTCCAGGGGGCGGGTGAGCAGCAGTTCTTCGGCCAGGGGCATGTCAGGCATCCTTCGAGGAAAAATGTTGTCACACCTTTCCCGGTGTGCCCATCCAAACCTTCTGAATCCGAACCCAGGAGGTTCCCGTGATCCGACCCTTCGCTGCCCTCGCCGCCCTCATCCTGGCCCTCCCGGTCGTGGCCCAGGACATCTACAAGGTGGATGCCGCCCATTCCGAGGTGACCTTCAAGGTCCGCTACCTCGTGGGCAAAGTCTCCGGCTCCTTCGGCACCTTCTCGGGCACCGTGGTGGTGGATGAACGGAACCCCGCCAAGTCCTCGGTGGAGTTCACGATCCAGGCCGCCAGCATCAACACCAACAACGAAGCCCGGGACAAGCATCTGCGCACGGCGGATTTCTTCGATGTGGAGAAGTTTCCCACCCTCACCTTCAAGAGTGTTGCGGTGAAGGAGGTGGCCAAGGGCAAGCTGGAGGTCACAGGGGACTTCACCCTGCGAGGGGTCACCCAGCGCATCACTGTGCCCGTGACCAATCTGGGCGCCTCGATCCACCCCCGCAGCCAGAAGGTGAACGCCGCCTTCCAGACCGCCTTCAC
>MWBB01000260.1 GCA_002068835.1 Acidobacteria bacterium ADurb.Bin340
GTGGTGAACTGCATCATCCTTGGCCGCGCCGAGGCCTTCGCCTACAAGAAGGGGATCCTGGCCTCCGCGGTTGACGGCTTCTCCATGGGGATCGGCTTCACCCTGTCGCTCATGGCCATGGCGCTGCTGCGCGAGAGCCTCGGGAACGGATCCCTTTTCGGGATGCCGATCTTCGGGGACCGCTATGTGCCCATGCTCGGGATGATCCTGCCTCCGGGGGCCTTCCTCACCATGGGCGTCCTCATGGCGTTCACGGTCTTTGTCAACAAGAAGACGGCCAAGAAGTAGGGAGGAAGCATGAGCCCCGTGGACCTGATCCTGCTCTCCGTGAACACGATGCTGGTGACCAACATCGTGTTCGCCCGCTTCCTGGGCATCTGCCCCTACCTGGGTGTTTCCAAGAAGGTGGAAACCGCCAGCGGCATGGGCATGGCCGTGATCTTCGTGATGACCCTCGCGGCCGCATTCTCCTGGGCCATCCAGAAGCTGCTGCTCAAGCCCCTGGGGCTGGAGTACCTCCAGACGATCATCTTCATTCTCGTCATTGCCGCGCTGGTGCAGTTCGTGGAGTTCTTCATGAAGAAGTCCATGCCCACCCTGTACCGGGCCCTGGGCATCTACCTGCCGCTCATCACCACCAACTGCACGATCCTCTGGGTGGCGCTTTATGTGGTGCAGGAGCAGTTCAGCTTCCTCACCATGCTGATCTTCTCCCTGGCCACGGGCGCGGGGTACCTGCTGGCCATCGTGCTCTTCGCCAGCCTGCGGGAGCGGTTGGAAACGGCGGACATTCCCGAGGCATTCAAGGGCCTGCCCATCGCCCTGGTCACGGCCGCCCTCCTCGGCATGGCCTTCATGGGCTTCTCGGGGCTGGTGAAGGTCTGAACGGATGAAGGCCCGGATCGGCTTCCTCCTCGGCGCGGCCCTGATCCTGGGGCTCTTCGGGGTTTATGGGAGGACCTTCCGGACCTACCACGAACTGTCCACCACCCTCCTGGCCATGGGCGGGGTGGAGATCGAGGTGAAGGCCTACGGCGCGAACCGCCGGGCCTTCGCCCAGGCGGTGTCGGAGATCGAGGCGCGCTTCCGCGGCCTGGAAGCCCGCCTGACCCGCTTCCGGCCCACCAGCGACATCGGGCGCATCAACGCCGCCGCCGGGGGCGGTCCCGTGGAGGTCCATGAGGACACGCTGAGGGTGCTGCTCCAGGCCCAGCGGGTGGCCGAGTCCAGCCAGCGGGCCTTCGATGTGTCGGTGCTGCCTCTGCTCCAGCTCTGGAAGGACTCCGCCCAGGCCCAGCGGGAGCCCACGGGCCAGGAAATCGCTTCGGCCTTGGCCCGGGTGGATGCGGCGCGGATCGTGATCGATTCCGCCCATCGCACGGTCCAGATTCCTGGAGGCATGGCCGTGGATCTGGGCGGCATCGGGCAGGGGGTTTTCGCCGACGAGGGCGCCCGCATCCTCCGGGCCCACGGCATCCGGCGCGGCCTCGTGAATGCCAGCGGGGAAGTGGCGGTGTTCGATGACCACCCGCAGCCCGAACCCTTCGCCATCGGCATCCTGGATCCCCGCACCGGAGGTCAGGGTGGGGCCGTCCGCCTGGTCCGCGGCGCCGTGGCCACCTCGGGCAGCTACCGCCGCGGCGTGGAGGTTTCGGGGCGCCACCGCAGCCACATCCTGGATCCCGTCAGCGGAACACCTGCGGACGGAACCCTCTCCGTCACCGTGGAGGGCCCCACGGCCCTCGAAGCCGATGCCTGGTCCACGGCCTGCGCGGTGCTGGCAAGCCGCGGGATGGACCCTCGACCGTTCCTGCCCCCGGGGTTCCGCCTGCACGCCCTGGTTTCTGCAGATCCTTCCCGTCCCTGAATCCCTGGAGGCTTGCATGATCAACCTCTCCACGACCTACCTGGGCCTGAAGCTCCCCTCCCCGGTCATCGTGGGCTCTTGCGGGCTCACCAAGTCCCTGAAGGCCCTCCAGGCCTGCGAGGCCGCCGGAGCGGGCGCCGTGGTCCTCAAATCCATCTTCGAGGAGCAGATCCTGGCCGAGGCCGAGGGGCAGGTCCCCGACGAGGAGGGCGGCCTCTTCCATTCCGAGGCCTACGAGTACCTCCAGGAATACGGCGAAGAGAACGCGCTGGCAGCCTCCCTGTCGTTGATCCGCGAGGCCAAGCGGTGCCTGAAGATCCCCGTGATCGCTTCGGTGAACTGCCGGACTTCGAACCGCTGGGAGGAATTCATTCACCGTCTCGAAAAGGCCGGGGCCGACGCCATCGAGCTGAACATCAACCTGCTCTCCAGCGACGCCCGTCTGGCGGGCCCCGAACTGGAAGCGCGCTACGAGGAACTGCTGGCCCAGGTCCGGGAGACGGCCACGGTTCCGGTGGCCCTCAAGCTGGGCTACCACTTCTCCGCCCTGGCCGCTTTCCTGTTCCGCTTGAGCCACAGCGGGCCGAAGGGCCTCGTGCTTTTCAATCGGCCCTTCTTCCCTGACTTCGACGTGGAAAAGCTGGAGCTCACGACCGGGCGGTACCTGTCCAGCCCCACGGAATACCAGATGCCCCTGCGCTGGATCTCCCTGACCAGCGGGCGCCTGGGCTGCGATGTGTGCGCGGCCACGGGCATCCACAGCGGCGAGACGGCCGTTAAACTGATCCTGGCGGGCGCCCATGCGGTGCAGGTTGTTTCGGTGCTCTACGAGCACGGCATCGAATCCATCGGCCGGATGAACGAGGAAATCCGTCTCTGGATGCAGCGCCACGATTGCCAGCGCATCGAGGATTTCCGGGGCCGCCTCCGCCAGGTGGACAGCCCCAACCCCGCCGCCTACGAGCGTGTCCAGTTCATGCGCCACACCGCAGGCATCGAGTAGATCGGACCCTTTCTGGAGGACAACAAGATGATGGAACCCATCGCGCGACGGGCCCTGGCCCGGATTCCAGGCTTGGCGGGCCTCCTGGCCGTCCTGGGGGGCTTGCCTGCCCTGGCCTCCGATGGGGCCCACGGGGCGGCGCCCAGCGTGGCATCGCTGGCCCTCTGGTCCATTCCCTTCGCGGTGATCCTGCTCTGCATCGCCCTGCTGCCGCTGATCCACGCCACGGAGCACTGGTGGGAACACAACCGCAGCAAGCTGATGGTGAGCGGCGCCCTGGCCCTGCT
>MWBB01000261.1 GCA_002068835.1 Acidobacteria bacterium ADurb.Bin340
CTGCTGGAGGGATTCCTTGAAGCCGCCCAAGGCAAGGGCCTCTGGAGGGATTTCCCCCCCGCCGAGGATGTCCTCCGGTTCCTGTGGAGGGATGTCCCGGAAACCGTTGCGGTCCAGCCCGGTTCAAAGGCCCTCGACCCCACACTCGATTTACAGGCGCCCCTCGCGCCCCCCCCTGTTCCGCCCCCGTCGCTGAGTTCACCGTTGGAGAGGCCGCTCCCTGAGGTCGAAGACGCCTGCGGCCTGCTGACCCAGGCCCTGCAGAACGGCATCGCCTGGAACGGGGAGCGGCTCCAGAGCGCCTTCCAGGAGGTCTACCAGGCGGTACCGTCGGCTTGGACCTGAAGGGCCCCTGCATCTCGTCCGATGATCAGCCCCCGCAGCGTTCCCGGCGGGGGCAGGCGGGCATGGGCAGGGCGGCGCCGCTCAGCAGCTCCGCGCAGGTATCGGGCTCGCAGCAGGTCTGGCAGACCCGCTTGTAGGCCCGGTAGTCCAGCAGCTCCACCTCGGGGGAGAGGAAGCCCGCCTTCACTGGCTCCTCCCGCAGCAGGTCGGTGCTCAGGTACTTCTTGTTGTCGTCGGGGAAGACCGTCACCACCACCGCGTCGGGCCCCAGCTGCTCCTGGGCCATGAGGGCCCCCAGGAAGTTGGCGCCGCTGGAGATGCCCACCGCCAGTCCCAGCTGCCGGGAGAGGGCCTGGGCCATGAGGATGGCATCGCCGTCATCCACGCTCACGATGCCATCGAGCTGGTCCAGCTGCACGATGGCGGGAATGAATTCGTCGGAGATGCCCTGGATGCGGTGCTTGCCCACCTTGTGGCCGGTGCGCAGGGTGGGCGAATTGGCGGGTTCCAGCGGGTGCACCTTCACGGCCGGATGCACCGAGCGCAGGTAGCGCCCCACGCCCATGATGGTGCCGCCGGTGCCCACGCCCGCAATGAAGGCATCGGGCTTCAGCCCCTGGAAGGCCAGCTGCCACCACAGTTCGGGCCCCGTGGTGAGGGCGTGGGCGGCCACGTTGTCATCGTTGGAGAACTGGCAGGGCAGGAAGGCGCCGTCCGTTTCCGACGCCCAGGCCTCGCTCATGCGGATGGAGCCCAGGAAGCCGCCCTCGGCCGCGGACACCAGCCGGATGTCGGCGCCGTAGGATCGGATGAGGTCCTTGCGCTCCTGGCTCATCCAGTCGGGCATGAAGATGAGCACGGGGTGGCCCAGCGCCCTTGCCAGGGCCGAGAAGGCGATGCCCGTGTTGCCGCTGGTGGCCTCTGCCAGGGGCGCCCCCGGCTTCAGGGCTCCCACCTCATAGGCCCGCCGCAGGATGTGGAGCGCCATGCGGTCCTTGATGCTTCCCGTGAGGCTCAGGTGCTCGGCCTTGGCGAAGATGCGACGCTCCCGCCCCCGGAAGCGGAAATGGACCCCCAGCAGGGGCGTGTTCCCCACCAGGTGCCCCAGGTCCCGGAACCGCGCCGCCATTCGTTCTTCCTGCATGGGGATCTCCAGAACACACATTATGCAGAAATTCATGTAATTATGCAGTCCAGCCCCTCGATGCTTGTCGCCTGCCCAACCCCCGGCGGACACTGGAACCGGAAGGAAGATCCATGAAACAGCGCGGGGTCCTGATCATCGCAGTGGAATCGGGGAGCCTGGCCGAGGAGGCCGGCCTCCAGCCCGGGGACCGCATCCTGGAGATCAACGGCGAGCCGGTGCTGGACCAGCTCAACTATCAGTTCCTGGTGAGCCAGAAGGACACCACCCGACTGGTGGCGCAGAAGCCGGACGGCAGCCTGGACCCTCTCGAAGTGGAGAACGGCGGCGACGGCCTGGGCTTGGACCTGGCCGAGGATGAGGTGAAGGTCTGCAAGCAGAACTGCGTGTTCTGCTTCGTGCACCAGATGCCCAAGGGCTTCCGCAAGAGCCTCTACCTGAAGGATGAGGATGTTCGCCTGTCCTTCCTCTACGGCCACTTCACCACCCTTTCCAGCAGCGACGAAGCGGAGCTGGACCGCATCGTGCGGGAGCGCATGAGCCCCATCCACGTGAGCGTCCACGCCACGGACCCCGAGGTTCGCGTGAAGGTGGTGGGCAACCCCCGGGAGGGGAACATCCTCGCCAAGGTGGACCGTTTGCTGGCGGGGGGCATCGATGTGCACACCCAGGTGGTGATGGCCCCGGGCCTCAACGATGGCGCGGCCTGGGAGCGCACCCTGGCGGATCTCTCGGCCCGGCGCAAGGACCACGACCAGCCGCGGAAGGGCGGCGTGCTCTCCCTCTCCTGCGTGCCCGTGGGCCTCACGGGGCACCGGGAGCACCTGCCGGCGGTCGCCGATGTGGATGCGGCCTACGCCCGGGCCTTCCTCGCCCGCTGGAAGGCGGAGGTGCCGCGCTACGCAGATCCCCTGGATGGCGAGCCCTGGCTGCTGCTGGCGGACGAGTGGTTCACCCGGGCGGGCCTGTCGGTGCCGGGCCGAACCTTCTACTCCCGCACCTGGGCCCAGCTGGAGAACGGCGTGGGCCTGATCCGCCGCTACCTGGAACACACCCGGGGCTTCCTCAAGCGCCCCAAGGCCCAGGGGTTCAAGGGCCGGAATGTGCTGCTGCTCACGGGCTCCAGCTTCGCCCCCACGCTCAACGAGAGCCTGGCCCGCCTCAACCGCGCCGCCGGAAGCCGCCTGCGGGCCCTGGCCGTGCGCAACAATGCCTTCGGCGAGAGCGTCACCGTGGCCGGCCTCCTCTGCGGGCGGGACCTTGCCTACGCCGCCCACGCCGACCGGGAAGCCCACGGCGGCCGCCCCGACTGGGTGCAGGCCGTGGTCATCCCCAGCGCCACCCTGCGCACCCATACGGGCCCCACGGACCAGTACACCCTCGCAGGCGGCGAAGCCCGCCCCGAAACCATGTTCCTGGACGACCTCACCCTGGCCGAACTGGAGCGCGACCTGGGCGTGCCCGTGGTGCCCAGCGGCGAGAACCTCAGCCAGCTCCTGGACCACCTCCGCGCCGCCGAAGCCCGCCGCACCGACTGGCACACAAGCCTCATGACCCAGCCCCAGGGCGCCTACCTCCCCTGAACGAGGAAGGGCGGCCGGAGCCGCCCTTCTTCGTTCAGGACCGGGATCCCCTAGAAGGAGAACCGGGCGCCCAGCTGGACC
>MWBB01000262.1 GCA_002068835.1 Acidobacteria bacterium ADurb.Bin340
CGGTCCCGGCCCACAACCGCCCCTGGGCATCCCGCTCGAAACGCCAGACAAGCTCCGAGGGCAATCCCTGGGCCGTGGTGTGGTTGACCCACGCCCCCAGCCCAAGCTGGCGGAACAGGCCCCCGGAGCCGCACCAGAGGCTGCCTTCCCGATCCTGAAGGACAGCGGTGGCCCCGTGGGCGGGCAGGCCTTCCTGTTCCGTCAGGGGCTCCAGGAGGCCCTTCCCCACCCGCAGCAGCCCGTGGACCGTGGCCACCCAGAAGCCCCCCCGGCCATCCGGCGCCAGACTGCGATTCAGCCCCCCGCTGCGGACCACAGGATGCTCCACGCGCCGAAAACGGTTGCCATGGGGATCCTTGACGAAGAGCCCCTGGCCATCCAGCACCCAGAGCCGACCTTCCCCGTCTTCCGTCACGCCGTGGGGCTCCCGCCCCAATCCATCCCGGAGGCTCCACGACTGGGCGGCCTCGCCGCCCCGCCAGAGTTCCATGCGCCCCTCGGGCCCCGCCACCACCATGCCGCCGGTCTGCGGGGCCCAGGCCACCACCCAGGCCCGGGACCATGCTGGGATCCTCTCGAAGCGGCCCCGCGAGGTCTCCCGGAACAGGCCCTGCCGTCCCTTGGCAACCCAGAGGCGACCGTCGCCATCCCGGGCCATCCCGAAAAACGGTCCTTCGGGAAGCCCTTCCCCCGCCCCCAACACCTGGAGCCCCATCACCCGCCGGGCCCCCTGGGCGCAACTGACCCACACGCCGCCCGAAGGATCGGCCCACAGGCTGGTGACGATGTCCGCCGGGAGCCCTTCCGCACGGCCCAGGTGGAGGAATCGGGTTCCATCGAACCGGTAGAGCCCCAGATCGGTCCCGATCCAGAGGAAGCCCTCCCGATCCTGGGCCAGCGCGTTGATGGCCAGGGATCCCAGGCCCTCCTCGATGCCGTAGCCCCGGAAGACCGTCCGTCCCGGGAATCCGGCCACGGCAGGCAGCGCCTGGAGCAGCACAAGGGCTCCGGACAGGACGCATCGAAACATCCACTGGAAGGGCATGGTTCCCCATTCTGGGGGCATGAATCCCTTAAACAAGGCGGAAGGATTTTCCCGGTCGGCCCGCAGGTCCTCCAGGGCCGAAGGGGGCTCCGGAGCCCCTTCCACCGGGCGGGTGGCTCGGGGGTCCTCGGCCCCGCCCAGGGTCTGGGCGAAGCGGGCCTCCCGGGAACCCGGCGCCCGGGGCAGCTTCACCACCAGGCGGTGTTCGCCCTCCTGAAGGATCGAGAGGGCCGCCTCCACCTCCTGGAGGTCCGGGAAGGCATACATCCGATGGGTGCGCGACCGCAATTCCCCCGGCGTCTGAGGCCCCCGCAGCAGCAGTTCGCCCAGCACCGCCGCCTCCTGTTCCGACAGGTCGAAGCGCTCCTTGAGGCGGTGTTCGTACTTCGTGGCGCGGCTGCCCGCCTGCTGCACCACCCACACCAGGCCCTCCGCCCGGAGCGCCTCCAGCGCGTCCAGCACGGTGGTTTCCTCCAGCCGCAGCACGGGATCCCGGTTGCTGCTCTGGTTGCAGCCCGCCACCAGGGCGTTCAGCGTGAGCGGGTAGTACTCGGGGGTGCTCATCTGCTTCTCCAGCAGCACCCCGAGCACCCGCACCTGGACCTCGTCGAGGGATGGCAGCGCCATGGCGGACTCCCGTGAAAGGCCCATGCTAACCCGCTAAGCTCGGGCCATGCCCCCCGCCCGCCTCCTGCTGACCTCCGCCTTCGGCCTCGCCCTGGCGGCCCAGGGCCCCGCCGAGGTGACCAGCACGGCCCGGGACCGCACCGCCCTGGGCATCACCCTCTACCGCAACGACCTCGCCATGGTCCGGGACACCCGCCGCATCGCGCTCCCCGCGGGCGCCAGCCGCCTCGCCTTCGCGGATGTGGCCGCCTCCATCCGCCCCAAGAGCGCCTGGATGGCCTACCCGGCTGGGGTCACGGTGCGGGAGCGGAACCACGAATTCGACCTGCTCTCGCCCGCCCGGCTCACCCACCATGCCCTGCACCAGGCGGCCGGCTTCCGTCCGGAGGGGCTTCCCGACCTCCGCTGGGGCACCCTGGCCTCCCTTCCGCTCCTCCGCCCCCGCTGGGCCCCGAACCGCACCCCGCTGCAGCGCATCACGAGGACCGGCCCCGTGCTCCAGCCCGCTGATCCTTCGGTCCTCGTCCGAACCGAGGACGGCTTCGCATCCCTTCCCGCCGAAGGCCTGGCCTTCCGCACGGTCCCCGCCTCCCTGCACCCCAGCCCCACCCTGCTGGCGGAGGTCGACGCCCAGGCCCCCCTCAACGCCGAAACCATCCTGGCCTACACGGCCCAAGGCTTCACCTGGCAGGCCACCTACCGGGCCCGGCTGTCCCCCTCGGGCCGAACCATGGATCTGGAAGGCTTCGTCACCCTCACCAACCGCAGCGGAACCGATTTCCCCGCCACCACCCTGCAGCTGGTGGCCGGGGAGCCGAACCAGGTGTACGACCCGGCACCCCGCGACGAGGATGTTCCCTCATCCGATGGAGCGATCAGGGTGGCGGTAGTCTCGCCAGAACCCTCCTTCAAGGAGGAAACCCTCTCCGACTACCTCCTCCTGACCCTGGACCGCCCCGCGTCGGTGCGCAACGGGCAGACCAAGCAGGTGCGGCTCTTCGGGGCGCGTGGCATCCCCCTGCGGCGGACCTTCCTCTTCACCTGGACGCCCTGCTTCGAGTGGTTCCAGCACCCCGCCGCGCGCCGGGCGGTGCCCGGTCCCTGGATCCCGGCCTCGGAATGGATCCAGGCCTGGGCCATGCGCCGCCTCGGCCTGGATCCCGGGGATCCGCGCGATTGGGAACGCGCACCGGACCTCAACCACCTGACCTACCCGGAGCAGGTGCCCGAGCTGGAACCCCAGCGGGAGGCCCCCACGGTGCTCCTTGAATTCACGAACGCGGCCGCCTCCAACCTGGGCCGCCCCCTGCCCCGGGGTGCCTTCTGGATGAGCACCCGCACGGCCGAGGGTCACGAGGTGCCCCTCGGCGAAACGTCTCTGGAGGACACCCCCGTCGGGGCCGAGGCCCTGTTGGAGTCGCCCGGAGATTGGGCCGCTACCGGGGTGCGCGCAACGCACC
>MWBB01000263.1 GCA_002068835.1 Acidobacteria bacterium ADurb.Bin340
CCTTCCCGCCTCCGGCGCTGATCAAGGAGGGCTGATCCGGCCATCCCGCCCGGGAGTACCATCGCAGCCATGCGGTAGATCAGCTTCCTGGAGCGTTCCGTGCTTGATGCCATGAAGGATGTTGTCGGGTTCATGACGGATCTGTTCCAGGTCCTCGGAACAGACTGGCGGACGTGGCTGCTGTTCCTGGGTGGAATCTGGATCGTTGCCACGGCCTTTCGGTTCACGATTCGTCTGGCGCTGGGTCTGTCGGGTCGACGAGGGCATTAGAGATTCCTCCTCCTCTGGATTTCCAGCCGAAGAAGGCCTTCTCGGCCAGTGAAGGGTTGATGCGCGGAGGACTTGTTCTCCCGCCACCCGCGCGTTGACACTGGGCCCATGACCGAGGATGCACCCCGCCCGCGCCGCCCCCGCTACAAGGGCACCCACCCCCGGCGCTTTGCGGAGAAGTACAAGGAACACGATCCCGCGCGGTTCGGCACCGAAGGGTTGAAGGTGGCTGGCCGGGGCCACACGCCGGCGGGAACCCACCGGCCCATCATGGTGGCGGAGATCCTGGAACGGCTGGCCCCGTGCCCCGGCCAGCGTTTCCTGGATGCCACCCTGGGCTACGGTGGCCACGCCCAGGCGGCGCTGGAGCGACTGGGACCCGAAGGCCACCTGGTGGGGCTGGATGTGGATCCCCTGGAACTGCCCCGGACCGAGGCCCGCCTTCGGGAGGCAGGCTTCGGGCCCGAGCGCTTCACCGCCCGCCGCATGAACTTTGCGGGCCTGCCGGCCCTGGCCTCCGAACTCGGCCCCTTCGACGGCATCCTGGCCGATCTGGGCCTCAGTTCCATGCAGATCGACAACCCGTCCCGGGGCTTCACCTTCAAGGAGGACGGCCCCCTGGACCTGCGCATGAACCCGCAGCGGGGCCGCCCGGCAGCGGACCTCCTGGCCGAACTTTCGGCCGAAGCCCTGGCGGAACTGTTCAGGGAGAACGCCGATGAGCCCCAGGCCGAGGCGCTGGCCCGGGATCTGGCCGCCCTGCCCCAGCGCCCCCGCACCACCCGGGCCCTGGCGGACCAGCTTCGCGCCACCCTGGCGGATCTGGGCTACGAACGGCAGGATCCTGAGGTTCGCCGCACCCTCCAGCGCTGCTTCCAGGCCCTGCGCATCGCCGTGAACGATGAATTCGGCGTGCTGGATCAGTTTTTGGCCAGCCTGCCCCGGGCCCTCGCTTCGGGCGGCCGGGTGGCCATCCTCACCTTCCATTCCGGCGAGGACCGACGAGTGAAGAAGGCCTTCCTGGAGGGCCACCGCGCAGGCCTCTACACCGCCATCGCGGATAGCCCCGAGCGCCCTTCGCCCCAGGAGCGCCACGACAATCCCCGCTCCGCCCCCGCCAAGCTGCGGTGGGCTGTTCGGAGCTGAGAGCATCGATCCCGCTGGCTCCAGCGGAAGCGGACCACGGGAATCCGCCCCCGGAACGTTTGGAGGGTTCCCAGGTCGTCGGATGTTTCCATCGGTTGGGTGTGGCTGGAGAGGGTTCCTTGGTTGAGCCTCGTCGGGGTACCGCGAGTCCATCATGAACGCCTCCCTGGACAGATTTGCGCCGCAACCATGCGCCCTTCCCAACCCCGTGTACGCTGGCCCCATGACGTGGCGCGTGCTCGAACTCTTCGCGGGCCTGGGGGGCTGGCGGCTGGCCTTCCGGGGGATCGGCTCCGTGGTGGCGGCCTACGACATCAGCCCCCACGCCAATGCGACCTACGCCCTGAACCACGGGGAGCGGCCCCGGGCCCGGGAACTGGCCAGCGTGCCGATCCGCGAGCTGGCGGCCCACGGGGCGGACACTTGGGCCCTGAGCCCGCCCTGCCAGCCCACCTGCCGCATGGGGCTGAAGCGCGATCTGGAGGATCCGCGCTCCAAGGCCTTCCTGCACCTGCTGGAGGTGCTGGCGGAGGCGCCGCCGGAGCGGCTGGTGCTGGAGAACGTGGCGGGCTTCCCCGGCTCCGGGAGCCATGCCCGACTGGTGGCCCTGCTGGAGCGGCTGGGCTTCCAGCGGGCGGACCTGCTGCTGTGCCCCACGGCCCTGGGCATCCCCAACCAACGCCCCCGCTTCTACCTGATCGCGGCCCGCCATCCCGTGCGGCTGATGGCGCCGGAACCCCTGGAACCAGCCCCCTTGGCGCCCTACCTGGATCCTGAATCCGATCCCGACCTGATCTTGAGCCCTGAAGAAGTCGCCCGCTTCGGACCGGGCCTGGACCTCGTGGAACCCACCGACAAGCGCAGCACCTGCTTCATCGGCGGCTACGGGCAGCGCTACGTGGGGAGCGGCTCCTTCCTCCGCCTTGAGGATGGCCGTCTGCGCCGCTTCTCGCCCGCCGAAGTGGCGCGGCTCCTGGGCTACCCCGAAGGCTTCCGCTTCCCGGAGCCCCTGCCCCGGGAAGCGCGCTACAAGCTGCTGGGCAACGGGCTCAGCCTGCCCGCCGCCCGGTGGATCGTGGAGAACCTTATTTCTTCCGCCCCGGCGTGACCGTGGCCTGGTGCAGCATCACGCCCGAGCCATCGCCCATGGGGTTGGGCTGCACGATCCCCTTCACCACCACCACATCGCCCACCTTGGGGGTGTCGTTCGTGGCCACCGTCAAGTCGTTGTCGCCCCGCTGGGGCTGGCCGCTGCCGTCCTGGATGTGGATCCAGGTGCCCCCCGTGGCGCCCGGCACGCGGAGGCCCGTGGAAACCCGGACGACCGTGCCCTGGACCATCACTTCCTTGCCCGTGAGCTGCTGGGCCTGAACCCAGATTTCGGAGACCGTGCGGGCCTCCTTGCCGCTGGCCTTGGGCACCTTCACATCGGTGACGCTGGTGGGCCCGAGGGCCGGGTGGCCTGCGCCCATGGGGCCGTGGGGATCCGCATCGGCGGACGGGGTTCCGTGGGCCGGAGGCATGGCGGGCGCCGCAGCGCCCTGGCCTTCCAGCTGGCCCAGGTAGACCCGGTCGAAGGTGCGCTGGAGCTGCGGGCTTTCCCATTTCTCCATGGGCATGGCGTCCAGCACCTTCGCCTGGGCGCCGGGCTGCAGATCCGTGGCAGGCACGGCGGTCCACACCTCGCCCTGGGCCGTCTTCAG
>MWBB01000264.1 GCA_002068835.1 Acidobacteria bacterium ADurb.Bin340
CCCGCCATACCTCGGAACCAGCATCGGGATACGGCGCGCAGAGGCTTTTCGGGGTGTCCGGGATACAGGCGGGATACGAAAGCAAAACGCCCGATCGTGAAATCGGGCGTAAGTGGCGGAGAGAGAGGGATTCGAACCCCCGTTACGGTCACCCGTAAACCTGATTTCGAGTCAGGCGCCTTCAACCACTCGGCCATCTCTCCGGGTTGGTCAGTGTATCGCGGGGAGCGGGGAGGCGCCTAGAATCGCGGCGGGAGGTGGGGGATGCGGGGCTGGGTGGTGGCGGCGCTGTTGGGCGGGGTGCTTTCGGGTCAGGGGCTTCCGCGTGATGCGGCGGAGCGTTTCGCGGCTCTGGCGCTGAAGTGCGCGGGGCAGGAGTATCCCAACAAGCTGGACCATGTGATGAACGGGCCCGGGGATGTGCTGGGGCCCAGGGTGCTGCACCCGGCCTTCTACGGCTGCTTCGACTGGCATTCGGCGGTGCACGGGCACTGGCTGATGGTGCGGGCACTTCGAGCCCATCCGGATCTGGCGCGTGCGGTGGACCTGCGGCGGGTGCTGGATGCGCACCTGGCCCCGGGGCCCATCGCGGCGGAGCTGGCCTACCTGGGGCAGCCGAGCCGAGCGAGCTTCGAGCGCACCTACGGCTGGGCCTGGCTGCTCAAGCTGGCGGCGGAGCTGAAGACCTGGGACGATCCGGACGCCCGGCGCTGGGAGGCTGCGCTGCGGCCCCTGGCGGAAGCCTTCGCCGAGCGGACGAAGGCCTTCCTGCCCAAGCAGACCTACCCCATCCGCACGGGGGTGCATCCCAACAGCGCCTACAGCCTATCCCTGGCGTTGGACTACGCGGAGGCCTACGGCGATGCGGCGCTGGCGGCGCTCATCCGCGAGAAGGCGATGGGCTGGTTCGCCCGGGACCGCCGGGCGCCCCTGGTCTGGGAGCCCGGCGGGGAGGATTTTCTCTCCCCGAGTCTGGAAGAGGCGGCCCTCATGGCCCGGCTGATGCCTGCGCGCACCTTCCGCCCCTGGCTGAGGTCCTTCCTGCCGGACCTCGTGCAGGGCGGTCCGCTCGCCCCGGCGGTGGTCTCGGATCGCACCGATCCCAAGATCGTGCACCTGGACGGCCTGAACCTTTCCCGGGCCCGCTGCCTGCACCGGTTGGCGTCGGCACTTGATCCGAAGGATCCCGCCCGGACGCACTTCCGAAGACTGGCGGAGGCCCACGCCCAGGCCAGCCTCCCCCACATCGCTTCGGGCAGCTACGAGGGCGAGCACTGGCTGGGGACCTTCGCGGTGCACCTGCTGGAGGCGCAGGCCGCGGACCGGGGCCGCTGATTCACTTCACGAGGTGCTGGAAGTAGTTGCGGTCCTCCGTGAGGAGGTGGCCGCGCACGAGGTCGAAGGCCAGGTAGGCCACGAGGGCGGCCAGGTCCAGGCGGCCCGCCTCCACGTCGGCCAGGAAGCCGCGGGCGGCGCGGAGGAGGCGCTGGTGCTCGGCGGCGTGCTCCGGCAGGTCGGGGTACCGGGCCTGGGTCAGCAGGGCTTCCTCGTCGTGGAAGTGCTGGGCGGTGTGGGCCAGGAGGGTGCGCAGGCGCAGGGAGAGCTCCTGGTGGGAATCCTCGGGCCCGGCCACGGCCAGGAGGGCGTTGGCCAGTTGGAAGAGCTTCTGGTGCTGGGTGTCGATGGTGGCGTGGCCGCTGGCGTAGGCTTCCTCCCAGAGGATCTCCAGCAGGGGCCTTCCGGTTTCCAGGGCCGGTCCCGATTCGCCGTCGGCCTCCACGCGGTTGCGGCCCCCTTCTTTGGCCCGGTACACGGCGGCATCGGCCCGGGCCACCCAGGCCTCCAGCATTTCGCCGGGGCGGTGCTCGGCCACGCCCAGGCTGCCCGTGACCGAGCCCACGCCGGGATGTTCGCGTTCGGCCAGGGCGGCACGGGCCTTCTCGGCCAGGGCCAGGGCGCCGGCCAGGGGCGTGGCGGGGGCCAGCACCAGGAACTCCTCGCCGCCCCACCGGACCACGCGGTCCGAGGTCCGCAGCACGCCTCGCAGGGCTTCCACGGCCCCCTGGAGGACCGTGTCGCCCGCGGCGTGGCCGTGGGTGTCGTTCACCCGCTTGAAGTGATCCAGGTCGAGCACGATGAGGGAGACGGGATCCCGGCGGCGGCGGGCCAGGGCCATTTCGCCCTGGGCGGCCTCCTCGAAGCGGCGGCGGTTCCAGGCGCCCGTGAGGCGGTCCGTGCCGGCGGCCTGCTCCAGTTCATTCAGGGCCTCCTGCAGTTCCAGGTTGGCCAGTTCGGCGGTGTCCCGGGCCCGTTCCAGGGCCTCCAGGCGTTCCTGGATCCGCGGGTCCGGCCCTCGGCGTCGGGTCCAGCGGAGGCCCAGCGCGAGGCCGACGGCGGCGCAGACCAAGCCCGTTGCAGGGATCCAGAGGGGGTGCATGGACTCCCTATCGGCGTCGCCGGAAGAACTCTTGGAGAAGGGCGCGGCTTTCGTCTTCCAGCAGGCCGCCCTGCAGTTCGAAGCGGTGGTTCAGGCGGGCCGCCTCCAGCAGGTCCGTCCACTGGGTCACCCCCACCTTGGGATCCCGGGCCCCGAAGACCACCCGCGCCACCCGGGCTTGGACCAGGGCCCCGAAGCACATGAGGCAGGGCTCGAGGGTCACGTACAGGGTGGCGCCGGGCAGGCGGTAGTTCTTCAACCACTGGCCCGCGCTGCGCAGGGCCACCACCTCGGCGTGGGCCGTGGGATCGCAGGCGGCGATGGGCTGGTTTCGGCCCCGGGCCACGGGGCGGCCCTCCAGGGTGAGTACGGCGCCGATGGGCACCTCGTCCGCCCGGTCGGCCTCCGCAGCCTCCTCCAGGGCAAGCTTCATGAAGTAGAGGTCGTCGCTGGACCACATGCCGCTATTGTGGGCTAGACGGCAGGGCCTCGCCGCTCAGCTCTTCCCAGCGCCGCTCCAGGGCCAGCAGCTCGGCATCGCGCCGCAGCACCAGCAGGGCCTCCCGCAGGGGCTGGATCAGGGTCTGCACCTCTTCCCGTCGGGCCCGCTGCAGCCAGGGTCGGATGCGGCCCTGGTCGTTCCGCAGGGGCCGGGCGTCCAGGCCTTCG
>MWBB01000265.1 GCA_002068835.1 Acidobacteria bacterium ADurb.Bin340
CGGTGCTGCGGGGCGGCGCCTACAAGCCCCGCAGCTCGCCCTACGCCTTCCAGGGCCACGGCCTGGAGGGCCTTCGGTGGATGCGCGAGGCCGCGGACCGCCACGGCCTGGCCGTGGTGAGCGAGGTGATGGACGCCAGCCAGATCGCCGAGATGGCGCCCCTGGTGGACCTGCTGCAGGTGGGGGCCCGGAACATGCAGAACTTCACCCTGCTCACGGCCCTAGGCAAGGCCGGAAGGCCCGTGCTGCTCAAGCGGGGCCTCAGCGCCACCATCCAGGAGTGGCTGATGGCGGCGGAGTACATCCTGGCGGCCGGGAATCCGCAGGTGACCCTCTGCGAGCGCGGCATCCGCACCTTCGAGACCGCCACCCGGAACACCTTCGATGTGAGCGCGGTGCCCGTGCTCCAGCAGCTCACGCATCTGCCGGTGGTGGTGGATCCCAGCCACGCCATCGGCGTGCGGGACAAGGTGATCCCCCTGGCCCGGGCCGGCATCGCCGCAGGGGCCGATGGCCTCATCGTGGAGTTCCACACCTGCCCCGAGGAGGCCCTCAGCGATGGTCCCCAGGCCCTCTACCCGGAACAGCTGGACCAGCTGGTGGGCGAGGCGAAGGGCATCGCCCGCGCCATCGGGCGGGAGTCGGAGCCCGCTCGCACCATTGGCCCGCGCTAGACTGGTGGGTCCGGAGCTGCCCGTGTCCAAGCCCTTCTACGTCACCACGCCCATCTATTACGTAAACGACAAACCCCACATCGGCCACACCTACACCACGGTGCTGGCGGATGTGCTGGCCCGCCACCACCGCATGCTGAGCGAACGGGTGTACTTCCTCACGGGGACGGATGAGCACGGCCAGAAGATCGAGAAGACCGCCGCGGGCCGGGGCATCACGCCCCAGCAGTTGGTGGACGAGGTGGCCCCCAACTTCGAGAACCTCTGGCAGCAGATGGGGCTCACGGTGGACCACTTCGTGCGCACCACCCACACCGCCCACAAGGCTGTGGTGCAGGCCCGCTTCGAGGAGCTCCGGGCCAAGGGCGACATCTACAAGGCCGAATACGAAGGCCTCTACAGCGTCTCCGACGAGGCCTTCGTGACGGAGACCCAGGCCAAGGAACTCCAGGCCCAGGGCCTCGCCCACCAGCTCGTCACCCTGAAGGAGGAGAGCTACTTCTTCCGCCTCAGCGCATACGAACACTGGCTCATCCAGCTCTACGAGCGCTGGCCCGAGTTCGTGCAGCCGGAGTTCCGCCTCAACGAGGTGAAGCAGTTCGTGGCCCCCGGCGGCGAGCGCGGCAAGCTGCAGGACCTCAGCATCAGCCGCACCTCCATCAGCTGGGGCATTCCGGTGCCGGGCGACGAGAAACACGTGGTCTACGTCTGGTTCGACGCGCTGCTCAACTACCTGAGCGCCTGCCGCGAGGGCCACTGGCCGCCCCAGGTTCAGCTGGTGGGCAAGGACATCCTCCGATTCCACGCCATCTACTGGCCCGCGTTCCTGATGGCCATGTTCCGCCAGGACGGCGACGACCTTCAGGGCGAGCTGCCGGAGCGCATCCGCCGCCAGCTGCCGGAAACCATCCTGGCCCACGGCTGGTGGCTCATGGGCGACACCAAGATGAGCAAGAGCCTGGGCAACATCGTGCGCCCCAAGGAACTGCTCCACTTCGGCAGCGACGCCGCGCGATTCTTCCTGGTCCGCGACATGCAGATCGGGTTCGACCGCGCCTTCACCTTCGAGGCCTTCATGGACCGTCTGAACGCCGACCTGGCCAACGGCCTGGGCAACCTGGCCGCCCGCTCCATCAGCATGCTCCAGCGCTACCGCGGGGGCGCGGTGCCCGTGCCCGCCGTCTTCGACGACCTGGATGCCGAGATCCGCGCCCTGATCGCCAGGACCGCCCCGGAGTACCTGGAGAAGGCCGGCCGCAACGACTTCAACGGCGCCCTTGAAACCCTCTGGACCACCCTCCGCGCCCTGGACGGCTACATCGTGAAGGCCGAGCCCTGGAAGCTGGCCAAGGATGAGGCCAACGCCGCCAAGCTCGACACCGTGCTGGCCCAGCTCTTCCGCGCCCTGCGCATGACCGCCGTACTGGCCGCCCCCGTGATGCCGGACCTTTGCCAGCTGCTCTGGGAGAGCCTCGGCCTGCCGGGCGCCGTGGCGGACCAGCGCTTCGCGGATCTCATGATCGAGGCCCCAGCGCCTGCACCCGTGGCCGATCCCAAGCCCCTCTTCGCCCGCATTGACAAGGAAGCCGCCATGACCGAGATCGAAGCCCTGAAGGCCGCCGAGGCCGCCCCCGCCACTCCCAGGCTGGATGTGCCGGAACTGAAGGAGACCATCGACTACGACACCTTCGCCAAGACCGATCTGCGGGTGGGGCTCGTGCTGGAGGCCGAAGAGGTTCCCAAGAGCAAGAAGCTCATCAAGATGAAGGTGGACCTGGGCTTCGAGGTGCGCACCATCCTGGGCGGCATCAAGGAGGCCTACAGCCCCGAGGACCTGGTGGGCCGCCGGGTGGTGGTGGTGGCCAACCTGGCGCCGCGCCCCCTGATGGGCATCGAGAGCCACGGCATGCTGCTGGCGGCCAGCGACAACAACAGCAAGCCCTACCTCATCGCGCCCCCGGAGGACGCCCAGCCCGGCTTCATCGTGAAGTGAAGCGGCCCGCCTGGTCCTTCAAGGAAGTGCGGGACACCAACGCGCCCCTGGCCGTGGTGGCCCCGCGCCTGAAGGATGCCAGGGCCCTGAAAACCTGGCACCCACGGCTGGCGGGTGCTCCGTTGGAGATCGTCCAGGACAGCGATGTGCGCCTGATGCTGCGCTATGTCTGGTCGCCGGTCCCAGGGCTGATTGAAGAGGGTGAACTGGAGGCCACAGGGCAGGGGGATCGCACCCTGCTGGCCCACCGTGCGCGATTCAAGGGCTGGCTCGTGCTGCCCCTCATGGGATGGTGGCGCCTCCGCTCGCATCGCATGTGGGAACGCTTCGTGGAGGCCCTTTGAAACTGTGGATGAAGGCCACCTGCACCACCTGCCGCAAGGCCAAGGCCCTGCTGGATGAACTGGGCTTGGCGGTGGAGGT
>MWBB01000266.1 GCA_002068835.1 Acidobacteria bacterium ADurb.Bin340
GCCGAAGTGGCGGGCCGCATGAAGGGCGTGCCCCTGGACTGCGACACCCTGATGACGGGCCGGGACCTGGGAATCAGTTTCGGGGATTGAGATGAAGATCCATCTTCCGCCCCAGCCGCCGGGGGGATCCCAGGGAGGTCAGCGCTGTGGAACCGTTGGCGCCTGAAGGGACATCCCCCCGCCGCGTGGTCATCGTCAACGATGACCGCCTGCAGCGGGTCCACTTGGCGCGGATGGCCCAGGAGGAGGGCCTGGAGGTGTCAGCCTTCGGGACAGCCCTGGAGGCGCTGGAGGCCCTGCGGGCAGGGCCTCCGCCCGACCTGATCCTGACGGACCTGCACATGCCGGGGCTGGACGGCTGGATGTTCTGCCGCCTGCTTCGATCACCGGAGTTCCCGGACTTCAACCATGTGCCGATCCTGGTGACTTCGGCCACCTTCACCGGAGAGGAGCCCGCCCGCATCACGGCGGATCTGGGAGCCAACGCCTTCCTGGCTTCGCCGCCCGACCGGGCCGGGTTCCGCAAGGCGCTGGAGCAGCTGCTGGCCGGAGAGACCCTGCCCCTGTCCACCCGGATCCTGGTGGTGGAAGATTCGGCTCCCCAGCGCTTCCTCCTCACCCGGGTGTTCACGGACCACGGCTACACCGTGGCGGCCGTGGAGACGGGCACCGAAGCCCTGGAGCGGGCCGCGGATGCCCAGCCGGACCTGGCGGTGCTGGACTACCATCTGCCGGACATGGACGGCAGCACGGTGCTGGCCAAATTGCTGGCGCAGGCTCCCGGCTGCGCCGTCATCGTGATCACCGCCGACCCGAACCCCGATCTGGCCCTGAAGGTCCTGCGGCTGGGAGCCCGGGCCTACGTGCGCAAGCCCTTCGACCCCCGCTACCTGCTCACGCTCTGCGCGAACGCCCGGCGGGAGATGGCCCTGCTCAATGTGGAAGCGCTCCTGGAACGGCGGACCCAGGAGCTGCGGGAGAGCGAGAGACGACTGAAACTGGCCGTGGAAGCCAGCGGGGACGCCGTGTGGGACTGGGATCTGGCTGGAGGCCAGACGGTGGTAAGCGACACCTATACGCCGCTGCTCGGGTGGGAGGAGGCGGGATTCATACCGCATCTGGGCCCCGAAGCCCTGCGAATCCACCCGGAGGACCAGGCCCGGTTCCAGCGTGCCTGGGATGAAGTGAGATCGGGCCCTTCGGATCATTTCGAGGCGGAAGCCCGGATCCAGCACGCCGAGGGCCACTGGCTCCATGTGCTCACCCGCGCCCATGTGATCCTGCGGGACGAGGACGGAGAGCCCCTCCGGGTGATCGGCGTCCACACCGATGTGACCCGCACCCGGAAAGCCGCCCTGGCCCTGGCGGCCTCCGAAGAGAAACTGAGCCGCGTCTTCCACCTTTCCCCGAGCGCCATCCTGCTCACCCGCCTTTCGGACAACACGCTGGTGGATGTGAACGACAGCTTCTGTCAGCAGACCGGCCACACGCGGGAGGAGGCCCTGGGCCGCACCGTCCACGATCTGGCGCTTTACCACGACCCGGAAGCCCGGAACCGCCTGCTCGCGGACCTCCAGGACCTCGGCGAGATCGTGAACCGGGAGCTGCGGTTCCGCCACAAGGACGGTCAGATCCTGGTGGGGCTCTTGTCGGCCCGGCTGCTGGAGCTGGAAGGGGAGCGCTGTCTACTGGCCATCATTTCGGACATCACCCACCAGCACCGCATGCAGGAGGCCCACCAGGCCCTGCAGGATCAGATGCGACAGCTCCAGAAGCTGGAATCGGTGGGACGCCTGGCCGGTGGTGTCGCCCACGACTTCAACAACCTGCTGGCCCCCATGCTCACCTATGCCGAACTGCTGGCGGACGAATTCGGACCCGGCGACCCCCGGGGTATCGATTCACCCCCCAGGCCACGGGTTGAGCATCGCGTTCGTCGTTCGTGAAATATCTGCTTGTACTTTGCTCACATTTCGGCCAGATTCTGGGAGATGGAACCTGATCCGCTGCTGAGCGACCCGCGACACGTGGCCCTGTTGGCCGAGAATGCGGAGCTTCGCGCCGAACTGGTGCGTCTGCGGGAGACGATGGAGCGCCTGGAGAAGCTGCTGGAATCGCTCCAGGAGCGCCTCGGGAAGGACAGCCGCAACAGTTCCAAGCCGCCGAGTTCGGACGGTCCTTCCGCGTCTCCGCGGCCGCCCTCGGCACCCACGGGTCGCAAACGCGGCGGGCAGCCGGGGCGCAAGGGATCGGCGCGGATGATGTTGCCCGAGGGCAGCGAGAACCGCGTGGTTCCCGTGCCGCTGGCCTGCTGCCCGCATTGCAGCACGGCGATTCCGCCCGACCGCATCACCGGTTCCACCATGCACCGCGTGGTGGACCTGGCCCAGAAGCTCACGGAGGTCATCGGCTACGCGCTGGCGCAGGGCACCTGCCCTCACTGCCGGAAGCAGGTGCAGGCGCCGCTGCCGCCGGAGGCCGCGCCAGGCGGCATCGGACCGCGCCTCCAGGCCGCCGCAGCCTACCTGCGCACGGAAGGCCGCATGAGCCTTACGCCGCTTCAGCGCTACTTCTCCGAGGTGATGGGCGTTGCGGTTTCCCGGGGTTGGCTCCACGAGAGCGGCGTGGCCCTGAGTCGGAAGCTGGAGCCCGCCTGGGAGAACCTCGCGGAGCAGATCCGTGGCGCGGAGGTGTTGAACCTCGATGAAACCGGCTTCGGGCGGAAGGACCGGGACTGGATCTGGGCCGCCCTTTCCGCCCGCACGGTCCTTTTCCACTTCAGCGGGACGCGCGGTGCGAAGGCCCTGACGACGATCCTCCCCGAGGGTTTCAGCGGTGTGATCGGCACCGACCGCTACGGCGCCTACAACGCCCTGAAATCAGCCGTGAGGCAGTTCTGCTGGGCCCACCTGCGTCGCGAATTCATCGCCCTGAGTGAGTCGAGGCACCCGGAGGTGGCAGTGCTCGGAACGCGCCTGGTGGCTGAGCAGGAGGAAGTTTTCGCCCTGTGGCACGCCTTCCGGAACGGCGAGATCACCCGGAAGGATCTGCGGGCCTTCACCGCGATCAACCTGGCGCGGCTCAAGCG
>MWBB01000267.1 GCA_002068835.1 Acidobacteria bacterium ADurb.Bin340
TCCGATCGGCATCGGCATCCGCTTGGACACGCATCAGGCAACGCTTCATCCGCATCCGGAGGGGCCAGAGCGCATTCCAGAGTGCATCCCGACTCATCTCGCCCCGCTTGAATCGATGCCACAGCGAGAACATGCGGGTGTTCTCGTCCCGCAGCCACTGGCCGACCGGGGCGGCTTTGCCGCCCCGGTCGATCATGCCCTGGAAGGTGCGCCGGAGATGGGCATGGCAGAGCTGATGGTTGGCCTGGGTCAGGTGCTCGTAGGGCTTCCAGCGATCCCTGTTGAGAACGCCGTCATAGGTCAGCGGGATCAATTCGGCGAGTTGGTCCTTGCCGCGCCCCGCAGCGAGGCGGAAGGCCACACCGGAAAGGGAGGAGGCGGCCCAGAGCCACCAGCGGCCCAGCCGGTTGCGACCGTATCCGGTCTCATCGCCGTGCAGCACAGGGCTCGCCTGCACATGGGCAAGGACCTCCTGGCAGGGGCCTTCCAGCGCCTCACTCATCCCTTCCAGGATCGACTGCAGGGTTCCCAGGCTCAGGCTGAGGCCCATCGCCGCCAGGAAGTCCCGCAGGTTCCTGCGGCTGACCCGCAGCTTTCCGGTGGCGTAGGCGATGAGGGCCTGGAGGTTCGGGCCAACGATGCCGCGGGGCACGCCCGTTGGCAGCGCAGCCTTCGTCCAGATGCCGCAGGATGGGCAGCAGCAGGCCTGCATGTCGTAGCGGGTGGACTCGACCTGGATGGCTGGAATCTCGAACACCGTATGCACCCAGCCGGGTTTCTGCCGTGCCTGACCGGGCTCCAGTCTTCCGCCACACCCCTTGCAGCAGGTCGGATCCACCCGCTCGATGCGATCCGCCGAGGCAGGATCGGCCACAGCGCGGGTCTTTCCGGGGTGGCCGGGCTGGCCCCCGGCCTTGCGACCTGAAGGCTCCTTGGGGGAACCGCCGGAAGGCTTGTTCCAGGGCGCATCCTGGCTCGGCGGGCGGGATGAATTGCTGGAATTCCGCCTCACCTGGGCTCGCAGATCCGACACCTCCGCCCGCAACCCCTGCACCTCGCGCACCAGCACGGCTACCTGATCCTCCAGTTCCGAGATTCGGGCGTGAGCTGACTCAAGGGTGGGGTACCGCTCGGAAAGGGGTCGCATACCCCAACCTAAATCTACGAAGGGGATCGTACAAGACCCTCACGCTTGAAAATTTGCCGGGGGCTGAACGATTACAAATTCCCTATGCACATGCAGAACTCCTGAATGAATTCATTCTTCTGAATGGGTTCAGAAATTCATGCTGCCACATTTCAGGAGCCTGCAAGCCTCCCGGATCCCACCTCCCGAGTCAAAGCCATGAACAGACATGGCAAGCGACTTCCCTGCCCCGGACCCTCACGGAAACCGGAGCTTCAAGGCCTTCCAGAACGGCGCGCTCACCGTCAGGGGTTCCGCCACCCCTTTCAGGTGGATGAGACCCCCTTCCCCGTCCCCCCGCTCGAGCCAGGCCACGGCCCGCAGGTTCACGATGGCGGAGCGGTGGATCTGCTGGAAGGTTCGGGGGTCGAGGCGGGCGGCGAGCTCCTTGAGGGGCTGGTCGATGTAGTGGGCGCCATCGGCGCACTGGACGCGGGTGAGCTTGCTGTCCGACTGGAAGCAGAGCACCTCGTCCACGGGGATGAGGCGGGTGCGCCGGCCCACCGTGGCGCTGATCCACTGGAGGGGCTCCGGCACCGGAAGGGGCGCGAGCCGCGCCAGCAGCGCCTCCACATCCACCGCGGGCCGCTCCCGCAGGCGCTCCAGGGTCTTGGCCAGGCGCTCCGGGGTGACGGGCTTGAGCAGGTAGTCCACGGCCCCCGCCTCGAACGCGGCGATGGCGTGGGCGTCATAGGCCGTCACGAAGACGATGCGCACGCCCTTGGGCAGCCGGGCCGCCAGCTCCAGCCCCGACATCCCCGGCAGGCGGATGTCCAGGAAGGCGACATCCGGCACGTCCCGGGCGCAGGCCGCCAGGGCTGCCTCGGCGTCCTCGGCTCCTTCGAGGCGCCGCCAGGGCTGGCCGGATTGCCGCAGCAAATCCACGAGCCCCTCCCGCAGCCGCGCCTCGTCCTCCACCACGAGGGCGGACCAGGGGGCGGCGGCGGGTGCGGGGCTCATGGGTTCGATCGTAGCGCTCCCTACTTCTCGGCCTGGGGGAAGCTCTGGGTCACGGCGCCCTTCTCGTCCATGAACTGCAGCCTGGGCTGGCCCTCCGGCGTCACGAGCATCATGATGCGCGGCCGCCCCTGGGAGTCCGAGAGGATCACGGCGGAGGACTTGCCCCGGGTCTTGCCGACGAACACCCTCGGGGTCTGCAGCAGGCCCGACTCCCTCAGCTTCTTCCGGGCCTCGTCCTTCTCCGGGCCCGCAGGCGCCTTCGCGACGGCCTCCCGCAGGGCGTCGATCTCCCGGGCGAGGCCGCTGTCGTAGACGTTCAGCCCCGTCTCCATGGTGCCGTTGCCCTCGTAGTGGCCCAGGGCCAGCTGCTGGTCACCGCCGAAACGGTCCATGGAGAAGTGCATGCCCGACTGGGCCTTGCCCTTGGCGTCCAGCTGCCCCTTCCAGATGAGGCCGCCGCACTCGTCCCCCGTCTCGTTGAAGAAGATCAGGCCGGGCATGCCGCGGTCCTCCTTCACCTCCTTGCCGTCCACCACCGCCCGGGGCAGGCGCTCGCGGCTGGCGATCACGAGCTGGCGCTTGCCGTCGGCGCCGACGACGTTGATGCGCTCCACCTCGATCTCGGTGAAGCGGGTCTTGGCTTCCGTGGCGGCGACGCCCACGACCACCGTGAGGACGAGGGCCCCCAGGCCGAGGGCGGCCTTCAGGAGGCGGTTCTGCTTCTGCAGGGACAGGACGAGGTCTTGGCTCATGGGGAGCTCCTTAAAGGGTGGCCAGTGGCGAGTGATGGGTGGTTAGGGGCGGATGGGGAGGGTGATCTGGACGTGGACGCCGCCGGTGTCGCGGTCTTGCACCACGAGACGGGCACCGTCGCCATGGGCGAGGCGGAGGCGCTGGCGGAGGTTGGCGAGGCCGGTGCCGGCGGG
>MWBB01000268.1 GCA_002068835.1 Acidobacteria bacterium ADurb.Bin340
GGCGGGCTGGGCCGACCGGGAAGCGCGGCGCCCCATGACCCCGGACCGCCAGCTCTTCACCGGGAGCATCGGCAAGACCCTGGTGGCCGCCCTGGTGCTGCGCCAGGTCCAGGTCGGCCGGTTGGACCTGGACGCCCCCCTGCTCCGGTACCTGGACCAGGTGCCCTGGGTGGCCCGCCTGCCCCACGCCCCGAAGATCACCCTCCGCCACCTGCTGAACCACACCGCCGCCCTTCCGGAGTATGTGGAGCTGCCCGGCATCTGGGAGGAAGCCACCCGGCATCCAGACCGGCGCTGGACGCCCGCGGAGCGCCTGGCGGGCATCCTGGACGCCCCGCCGAAGGGGGAACCCGGCACCACCTTCGCCTACGCCGACACCCACTACATCCTCCTGGGCATGGTTCTGGAGCGTGTGACCGGCCAATCGTTGGAAGCCCAGGAACAGGCCCTGCTCGATGAACTGAACCTCCGGGAAACACACCTCGCCGACCGGCGGCGCCTGCCGAAGCTGGCTTCGGGCTACTCGGCCCTGCCCGCCTTCTTCCGCATGCCGCCCAAAGTCGTACGGAACGGCCTCTATGCCTTCAATCCCCAGTTGGAGTGGGCCGGGGGGGGCTTGGCCAGCACCGCCGCCGACCTGGCTCGCTGGGGCGCGGCGCTGTACGACGGCCGCGTGCTGGAGGCCTCCACCCTCCAGGCCATGGTGTCCCACCCCGTACGCACCGATTTCGCCGAGGGCGCCCGCTACGGCCTGGGCGTGATCGTCTGGGCGACGGAACGGGGCCCCGCCTGGGGCCACAGCGGCTTCGTGCCGGGCTTCAATGCGGTGCTCCAGCACCTGCCGAAGGAAGGGATCACCCTGGCCTTGCTCTGCAACAGCGACACAGCCCTCAAGGCCCCGGGCCGTTCGCCGCACGCGGTGGCCCAGCGCCTGCTCAAGGTTGTTCGACCGGATACCGGAAATGCCCCGTGATGGGGTACCGGAAAAGGAGATCCTCCTCCTGGGTGCCCCGGCCCAGGTTGTGCAGGATGAGGGGCACGCCTCCGGGACTACGGGCTTCGGAGACGATGCCGATGTGGGGCAGGTTCCCGGGCAGCATCCAGGTGACCAGATCGCCGGGGCGGTAGGCCTTCGGATCGCGGGACACCGTGAGCCGATGACCGTGGCGGGTGAAGAACACCGCAAGGTTCGGCACCCTCCGGTGGTCGATGCTGCGGTCCGTGCCCCGCACACCCCAGAGGTTCGGGTAGGCCGCCCGGTGGCGGGCCATGTCCTGATGCACGAGGACCTGAAGATCGACGCCCAGCACACGGTAGGCGCGGACCACCACATCGGTGCAGACTCCGCGGTCCAGCGGAACATCCCCGCCGGGATAGGCCAGCCGCTGGTAGGCGCCATCGTAGCGAACCGTCACGCCGATCTGGGACCGGGCTGCGGCCACCAATCCCGCCTCCGGACCCCCGGAAACAAGCGTGAGCCCCAGTGAAAGAGGGACGGCAAGCAGGCTCCACGTCATCCAGGACACCTCGCGTCGGCAGCAGCTACCCCGTGATGTAGCGTTCCAGCTGGTCGATGAGGAAGGCCTGATGGGAGATGGTTTCCTTCACCAGGTCCCCGATGGAGACCAGGCCCAGCACCTCGCCTTCGGCGTTCAGCACGGGCAGGTGGCGGATGCGCTTGTCGGTCATCAGGGCCATCCCCTCCTCCACGGTGCGCTCGGGCGTTAGGTAGAAGACGCGGTCGCTCATGATGTCGCGCACCCGGGTGTCCCTGGATGCGCGGCCCCGGAGGACCACCTTCCGGGCGTAGTCCCGCTCCGAGAAGATGCCCACCAGCCGCCCATCCTCCACCACCAGCAGCGCGCCGATGTCCTCTTCGGACATCAGCATGAGGGCGCGGAGCACCGTGTCGTCGGGCCCCACAGCGATGGGCGCCCGGCGCCCCGCAGCGAGCAGGTGCTGGATGGTCTTCATGGGAGGCCTCCAGAAGGAACAGATCCCACTTGGGTGTCCCCAACCCTACGCCTGTGACCGCGGGTTCTTCAATCGGGGCCCACGCCCCAGGGCCGCCAGGGGGCGCTCCACCCAGCGCTCCAGCAGGGCCGCCACGACCAGGCTGAGCCCCAGGGAGGCCCCGAGTCCCAGCCAGCCGCCCCACCAGGGCTGCACCGCCCGGTAGAGGAAGGGATGGGCGAGGTAGAGCCCGTAGCTCCAGAGCCCCAGGCGGGTCAACGGGCCATCGATCCACCGGGGCCAGGCTCCCCGCAGGGCGAAGAGCATCACCAGCCCCGCCACCAGGGCCAGCTGCCGATAGCGCACCCCGCCGGTGAGGGCCTCCAGATGGTCGTGGAAGACCGGAACGGGACGCAGCAGCAGACCCAGCAGAAGCGCGCCCAGCAGCAGGAACGGAAGCGGGGCCAGGCGCCAGGAGCAGCCCTCGTGGAACCTGGCCAGCAGGCCCCCCAGAACGAAGAGGAAGAGCTGGTTGCCGGGCTTCACGTAGGCATGGAAGCGGGCGCCGTCCGCCGCTCCCATCACGCCGTACAGGGTTGGATGCAGGCTCCAGGCCGCGAGGATCAGGGTCAGCGCCGCCAGGAACAACCGATCCTGCCCCGGCTGCAGATAGGCCCTCAGCCGCGCCACCCCGGGATGGGCCGCATGGAGCAGCACCACGAGCCCCACGAACCAGCCCCCCGTCACCAGCGCATGGTTGGGATGGAAGAGGCCGAAGGTGAGGGTGGCGTTCTCCAGGATGAAGCGGAGGCTGGGTTCGGGCCCCATGCCGAGCCCCAGGGTCACATTCGCCAGCACGGCCAGGTAGAACACGGGCCCCAGTCGGAGCCAGCGCCGGAGGTAGTAGGCTTTCAACCCCTCCTGGGCCACCCGGGACCAGGGCGTGGTGCGGACCAGGAGGAAGCCCGACAGGATGAAGAAGGCCGACACTCCGTAGTTCCCAGCCTTGGCGAAGGCCATGTTGGCGGGGCTGCCCGAAGGATGCAGGCCGAACCACACCGTGAGGTGGTACATCGCCACCGCCAGCACCAGCAGGCCCCGGAGG
>MWBB01000269.1 GCA_002068835.1 Acidobacteria bacterium ADurb.Bin340
GCTGGAGCGGCGGCGCCTGCAGTCGCAGATCATGCTCACGGCCAACAAGGAGGGTCGCACCCTCGAAGAGGTGGTGGCCGATCTGCGCACGGGCATCGACGAACTGAAGGCCGCCGGCAAGCTCCCGGAAGGCGTGACCGTGGGCTTCGAAGGCAGCGCCAAGCACAACCAGGAAACCGCCTCCCATATGGGCACCGCCCTGCTGCTGGCCGTGGCCTTCATCTACCTGGTGCTGGCCAGCCAGTTCGAGAGTTTCAAGCTGCCCATCACGATCATGCTCACCCTGCCCCTTTCCATGGTGGGCATGGTGGTGATGCTGCTCATCACGGGCGATCCCATGAGCATGCTCACCCAGATCGGCCTGATCCTCCTGATGGGCCTCGTCACCAAGAACGCCATCCTGCTGGTGGACCGCACCCTGCAGCTCATGCGCGAGGAGGGCATGCCCCGGCGCGAGGCCATCATCGAGGCGGGCATGAGCCGGGACCGGCAGCCCGGCGGGGAGGCCTGAGATGAGCTTCCAGGAACCGAACCCCGAAGCCCGCGCCTTCCATGCCGTGGCGGAGGCCCGGCGCACCGTGCGGGCCTTCCTGCCGGATCCCGTGCCCGACGAAGTGCTGGAACGCTGCCTGGACAGCGCCCGCCGGGCCGCCAGCTCCAGCAACCTCCAGCCCTGGGAGTTCATCCTCCTGAAGAGCCCCGAGGCCCGCGCCCAGGGGAACGCCGTGTGCCACCATCAGCAGGCCACCCGCACGGCGCCCCTGCTGGTGGCGGTGGTGGCCCACCGGGACACCTGGCAGCGCCACGCCCGCTTCACGCTGGAGACCCTCGAAGCCCGGGGCATCCTGCGCAAGAGCCAGCAGCGCTACTGGGGCACCCTCATCCCGCTGCTCTACCGCCAGGGGCCCTTCGGCTGCTTCGGCCTCTTCAAGAAGGCCTTCAGCCGCCTGGCCTCCCTCGTGCGCCCGAGCCACAACCTGCTCAGCCGCGCCGATCTGCGGGTGATGGTCCACAAGTCCACCGCCCTCGCCGCCGCCACCTTCATGCTGGCCCTCAAGGCCGAAGGCTACGACAGCTGCCCCATGGAAGGCTTCGACCCCTGGCGCGCCCAGGCCCTGCTGAAGCTCCCCCGGGGCGCCGAGGTCTGCATGTTCCTCGCCATCGGCCAGCGCGCCCCCGAAGGCGCCACCTGGTGGGAGCGGATCCTGGTGCCCAAGGACTGGGTCGTGAGCGAGCGGTAGGTCCGTCTACCGCCCGTGCCGCCGTGCGTGGGCGTAGAGGGCGGGCCAGAGCTGGGCCAGGGCTTCGTGGGCCAGGATGGGAAGCTGGGGGCGGCCACCCCCCTCTACCCATTGGCGTTCGGCGCCCCGGAGGGCGGCGAAGGTTAGATCGGCCTCCAGGTCTGCGGCCCGCTCCCCGGCGGGCCCGGCGGCGCCCCAGCGGGCGAAGTGGTCCGCCAGCATGCCCCGCCAGGCTTCATCCAGGGCGAGGCGCCGCAGGCGCAGGCGGGGTTCCCGGGCGGTGAGGGCCAGGCGCCGCCGCCAGAGGTCGCTGTCCTCCTGGAGGTACCGGGCCCAGGCCATCGCCGCCTCCAGCAGGCCCGCATGATCCAGCACGGCGGCAAAGGCGCTGCGCAGGTCATCCTCGTCGCGGAAGAACAGGTCCTCGGGTTCCGGCCCCAGGCTGCGCAGCGGCAACCCCTCGGAACGGGCCAGGGCTTCGGGCACGAGGGCTTCCAGCCCTTCCCGCTCCGCCTGCTCCAGGGCCCGGGCCAGCAGGGTGCGCCGCTGGACCTGGAGCCGCTCGATGCGCCGCCCGCTCACCGCTTCCAGCAGTCGGTGTTGCGGATGCCCAGGGCTTCGGGATCGAAGGTGAGCGGACCGCCGGCCTTCACCTGGGCCTCGTAGTCCCGCAGCACCTTCACGCCGGTGCGGGAGAGCAGCAGGATGGCGATGAGGTTCAGCCAGGCCATGAGCCCCACGCCGATGTCACCCATGGCCCACATGAGGCCCGCGGTGCGCACGGCGCCGAAGTAGGCCATGCCCAGCAGCCCCAGCCGGATGGCGGTGACCCCCCAGCGGGTGCGGCGGCCCCGCAGCAGGTAGGCCATGTTGGATTCGGCGTAGTAGGCGTAGGCCATCAGGGTGGTGAAGGCGAAGAAGAAGAGGGCCACGGCCACGAAGCCGGGACCGAAGCCCGGAAGCACCGTGTCCACGGCCGCCTGGGTGAACCGAGGCCCGTGCTCCACGCCCGGAAGGTTCTGCACCAGGAAGCCGCCCTTGCCATCGACCACGTTGTACTGGCCCGTGAGCAGCAGCATCAGGCCCGTGGCGGTGCAGACCCCCAGGGTGTCCACGTACACGGAAAAGGCCTGCACCAGTCCCTGCTGGGCGGGATGGGCCACCTCCGCGGCGGCGGCGGCCTGGGGCCCTGTGCCCTGGCCCGCTTCGTTGGAGAAGATGCCCCGCTTCACGCCCCAGGCGATGGCGGAGCCCGTGATGCCGCCGAAGGCCGCCTCCAGCCCGAAGGCGGAGCGGAAGATCAGGGCGAAGGTTTCGGGCACCCGGCGCCAGTCGATCACCACGATGACCACGGCCATGATCATGTAGCCCAGGGCCATGAGGGGCACCGCCAGTTCGGCCACCCGCCCGATGCGTTTCACGCCGCCGAAGATGATGAGGCCCAGCAGCCCCGTCACCAGCAGGCCCGAGGCCCAGGTTGGCACCTTCAGGGCGCTCTGGGCGGCGGCGGCGATGGAGTTGGACTGGATGCCCGGCAGCAGCAGCCCGCAGGAAACCACCGTCACGGCCGCGAAGAGGGCTCCGAACCAGGGCATGCCCAGCCCCCGGGCCATGTAGTAGGAGGGACCGCCGCGGTATTCGCCCTCCACCTTCTCCTTCCAGACCTGGGCCAGGGCCGCCTCGATGAAGGCGGAGCCTGCCCCCAGAAAGGCGATGGCCCACATCCAGAACAGGGCGCCGGGGCCGCCCATGGCGATGGCCGTGGCCACCCCCGCGATGTTGCCGGTGCCCACCC
>MWBB01000270.1 GCA_002068835.1 Acidobacteria bacterium ADurb.Bin340
CTGGTGGCCTGCCATCTGCTGAAGGCAGTGGAAGCCTGGACGGACCTCGGGTTCGGGGAGTTCGAGCTTCGCTACCTACGCGACAAGCAGAAGCGCGAGGTGGATTTCCTCGTCGTGAAGGACCAGAAGCCCTGGTTCCTGGTGGAAGTGAAGACCAGCGACACGCGGCTCTCGCCCTCGCTGGCGCACTTCCAGAGCCAGACCGCCGCCCCGCACGCGTTCCAGGTCGTGCTCAACCTGCCCTTCGAAGATGCGGACTGCTTCTCGATCAACCGACCGGCCGTGGTTCCGGCCCTCACCTTCTTGAGCCAGTTGATCTGAATTCTTCGTTTGAACATCAGCAGACGGGGCGGTTGGTTCGAATCCCAATCGGCCGACCGTCTTCCGGCCCTCACCTTGTTGAGTCTGTTGGCCTGAGCCTGACCCATCCCCTGGACGCCTCAAGGCGGCATGGGGCCCCTTGGGCCGTATCGGGTCCACGCGCACGAAAACGGTGCCTCCGGCCACCTCGCGGCTCTTGAGGCTCACGGGGAGCACGATCATGCCGTTGTCCACCTTCGTCATCGGGTGCTGTGTCGGCTCGGTTTCGGGGAATTGATCCTAAAAATTCCCCTGCGAAACCCTGTCAGGCGAAAAGCGGGGGGGTGAACCGGTGCGCATTCCGGTCACTCCCCTGAGAACGTGTCCACTCCAATGGGAAATGACACGCTGCGGGCATTTCGCTTTTTTTCGGGCTTGTGGCTTCATGGGGCGTTTCTAGACTTGTGGGTGGACCTAAGTGGCCAAAAGTGGAATGAAGTGGATCAAAGTGGTCTTCTCCGCTCCGCGGTGTGCTTCGGGGGTTCCGTTCTCAGAAAGGCGACCCGGTGCTGCGATTGCGCGGCAATGCTCCGGCGACGGTGGACGAGAAGGGCCGGCTCAAGCTGCCCTCCACCTTCAAGACCGGCCTCGAATCCTTCGCCCGCGGCGAGGGCCAGGAGGGGGTGCGCTTCTACGTGACCTCCCTGGATGGGCGGGGCGCCCGGCTGTATCCGCTGCCGGTCTGGGAGGCCATCGAGGCCCGGCTGGCGAATGTGCCCAGCACCAATCCGGCCAAGCGCCGGTTCCTTGAAATCACCGCCTACTACGGCAGCGAGGTGGAGCCCGATGCCCAGGGCCGCTTCGTGATCCCGCCCATCCTGCGGGAAGCGGCCCAGCTCGCCGGGGAGATCGTTCTCCTGGGCCAGCTGGACCACCTGGCCCTCTGGAACCGCGGCACCTTCGAGCGCCGCCTGGCCGCCGAGCCCCTGGGCACGGACGATCTGGCCCAGCTCGCGGATCTGGGGATCTAGGCGATGGCCATCGTGCATGTCCCCGTGCTGCTGCAGGAAGTGCTGACGGAGCTGGATCCGGCTCCGGCGGCCCGCATCCTGGATCTGACCCTGGGATTGGGCGGGCATGCGGAGGCCCTGCTGGGCCGCTGCGGCGCCGAGGCCCTCTACCTGGGGGTGGACCGGGATCCCCAGGCCCGGGCGGCGGCGCGGGCGCGGCTGGGCCAGGATGCCCGTCTCACGGTGCTGGCCTCCACCCACGAGGATGTGTGGGACCTCCCGGAATTCATGGACTGGAAGGCCGAGCACGCCCCCGAAGGCTTCAGCGCCATTCTCATGGACCTGGGCGTGTCCACCCTGCACCTCAAGGAGCCCTCCCGGGGCTTCAGCTTCATGACCGAGGGGCCCCTGGACATGCGGATGGATCCCGAGCAGGGCCCCACGGCCCTGGAGTGGATCGCCGACCAGACGGAAGCCAGCCTGGCCGATGCGATCTACGGTTTCGGGGAGGAGCGGGCTTCGCGCCCCATCGCCCGGTCCATCCTGCGCCGCCTGTCGGAGGGCCGCCTGGCCACCACCCTGGATCTGGCCGCGGCGGTCCATGCGGTGCTCCCCAAGGAGCCGGCCAAGCGCAAGGGCCTGTCCGATCCTGCGACCCGCACCTTCCAGGCCATCCGCATCGCCGTGAACGGGGAGCTATCAAGGCTGGAGGCCACGATCGAGCGGGCGGTGATGGCGCTGAAGGCGGGGGGCCGCATCGGAGTCATCAGCTTCCACAGCCTGGAGGACCGCATCGTCAAGCGCACGCTGCGGCGCCTTTCGGGGGTCCATGATGGCCCCGGCCGCACCTCCCCCGTGCCCCTGCCCAAGGTGGTGCGCCTGCTCCATCCCGGAGGCCTGGTGGCTTCCGATGCCGAGCAGGCGGCCAATCCTCCTTCACGTTCCGCCCGGCTCCGGCTGGCGGAGCGGCTTTCCCAACATTCCTAGAGAGGGCCCCATGAACGTTTCCCGGACGCCCCACATCCGCCCCCGCATGAACCCCGTCCGCCAGGCGGAAGGCGAAGGCATTCTGCGCATGCTGCTGCTGGCCCTGGCCGTGGCGCTGCCGCTGGCCACCCTGGCCTACCTGAAGGTGCAGGAAGTGCGCATGGCCTACCGGATGAGCGAACTCCGGCTGAATCTGCAGCGGGAGGAGGAGCGGACCCGCACCCTGCTGATGGATCGGTCGCGCCTCCAGCGGGACGATGCCGTGCAGACCTTCGCCCAGAAGCAGGGCATGCAGCCCCGCAAGCAGAGCCACTTCATTCCCAAGTCGTTCACCCGGGAGGATCAGCGCATGGCCAAGCTGGGCCCCGTGTCCTCCGGCCTGTAGCCCAGGGAAGGGGAATCGCCCCCTGCGTCTGATCTAGGATGGGAAGGGGCCCGAGGGCCCGTGGAGGTAGGCCGGGGTGGCGGTACCGAAGCTCGTGAGCGGCCCGATGCCGCCCCGGCGGCTGCTGGGGCGGCCGGAGGCCCAGGATCTGGCGGCCACCCGGCTGCCCTGGGTGTTCGGCTTCATGGCCTTCTGGGGCGTGCTCATCTTCCTCCGCCTGATCTGGCTGCAGGGCATCGAGCATCGCACCTACCGGGAGCGGGCCGACCGCCAGCACACCACGGTGGTGCCCATTCCGCCCATCCGGGGCGAGATCCGGGACCGGCGGGGGGCCAGCCTGGCCCTGAGCATCA
>MWBB01000271.1 GCA_002068835.1 Acidobacteria bacterium ADurb.Bin340
CGTGCACCCCACCAAGGCCGAGGTGCGCTTCCGGGAGCCCCACCGCGTGTTCCCCTGGGTGAGCCGCGCCCTGAAAGAGGCCTGGACCCAGCTCAAGGGCGAGCTGCCCTCCGTGCTGAGCCTCCCCCCCAAGCCCGAGGATCTGGAGCCCGATGCCGCGCCTCGCCCCGTTGCGCCCCAGCATCCGAGCCTCTGGCGGCACGAGACGCCCCCGGCGCTGGAAAGCCTCGCCCAGGCCTTCGGAACCTCCGGCCTGGACCGGCCCTACGCCGCCCCGCCCCTCGCGCCCCGGGCGGCGGAGGCCTCCGAATCCCTCCCGGCGCCGCGCGTGCGCTACCTGGGCGCCTTCGATGCCACCTACCTGCTGGCCGAAGTCCAGGAGGGCGGCGAACCCGAACTCTGGATCGTGGATCAGCACGTGGCCCACGAGCGGATCCTCTACGAGCGCCTCTTCCTGCGCCGCCACGCCCCGGCCCAGCAGCCCCTCCTGCCGCCCCGCCTCGTGCAGCTGGGCGCCGCCGCCTTCGCCCGCCTCTCGCCCTTCCTCGGCGAACTGAACGCCCTGGGCGTGGCCTGCGAACCCTTCGGCGACGGCACCCTCGCCGTGCGCGCCCTCCCCGATTTCCTCGCCCAGCGCGATCCCCGGGACCTCCTGGAAGACCTCCTCCGGCGCCTCGAGCGGGATGGCAAGGCCGACCTCGACACCTTCCGCCGCGAACTCAACGCCGAACTCGCCTGCAAGGCCGCCGTCAAGAAGCACGAGCCCCTGCCCGCCCCCCAGGCCGAAGCCCTCCTGCGCGACCTGATGGCCTGCGACGTGCCCCACACCTGCCCCCACGGACGCCCCGTGATCAAAAAACTGACACGGACCGAGCTGGAGCGGAGCTTTGGGCGGAGGAACTGAAAAATCGAACCCTTCAGGCACGGTCCAAGCGATAAATGATATCAAGATTTGAAAATAACAAAATCATCGACTCGTTTCGCAATTCAAAATGAAAAAACATCCAAATCTACATAAATTAGCATGCTATTTGAATTTCTAATGCAACCGAGTAACTTCAATCGCCCTCAGCCTCCCAGCGCTGCCGCTCTGCCGCAAGGTCCACCCCGAGGCGTTTGGCAGTGGTGTAGAGGGCGGGACGGGCGAGGCCGAGCTGGTCGGCGGCATCGGCGGCGTTGAAGCGGGCGCGGCGGAGGGCTTCCAGAAGGAAGTCCCGCTGGAAGGCGTGGGTGGCCTCCTGCCAGGTGCGGGCCTTGGCGGCAGGGCGCTGGAGTTCAGGAAAGTGGTCGGGCGTCAGCGGGCCTTCGCCGCAGCGGAGCAGGGCGCGGTCCAGGGCGTGGCGCAGTTCCCGGAAGTTGCCCTCCCAGGGCAGGCGGCCGAGGGCCTGGGCGAGGCCGGGGGCTAGGTCCGGGACCGAACGCCCCAACCCTTCCGCAGCCCGGACCAGGAGGCGAGGCACAAGGTAGGGGAATTCGTGGCGCCGCTCCCGAAGGGACGGCAGGCGGAGGGTGGCGCCCTCCAGCCGGTAGAGCAGGTCCCGCCGGAAGAGGCCGTCGACCGCCAGGGCCTCCAGGTTCTTGTGGGTGGCGGCGACGAAGCGCACATCCACCCGCACGGCCCGGTCGGAGCCGACGCGGCGCACCTCGTGCTCCTGGAGCACCCGCAGGAAGAGGCTCTGGAGCCGGGGCGACAGATCCGCCACCTCATCCAGGAAGAGGGTTCCGCCCTCAGCGGCCTCGATGGAGCCGCGGCGATCCCGGTCCGCGCCCGTGAAAGCGCCCTTCACATGCCCGAAAAGCTCGCTCTCCATCAGGGTTTCCACGAAGGCGGAGCAGTTCACGGGCACCAGGGGCCCACTGCGCCCCGAACGGCGGTGCAGTTCCTGGGCGGCCAGTTCCTTGCCGCTGCCCGTGGGCCCCAGGATGAGCACCGGCAGGGGCGTGGGCGCGGCCCGCTCCAGCTCGCGCAGTACCGAAGCCATGGGCTCGCTGCCATCCGTGAGCAGGCCTCCGGCCTCCACCCGGGGCGGCGTTTCCCGGGGCGCCAACTGGGCCACCCAGGGAGCCAGCAGGGCGAGATCCTCCACGCCCCGCGAAGGCGCATCGGGATCCAGAGACACCAGGGCGGATCCCACCGTGGCCCCCTGCCAGACGAGGGGAAAGGCGCGCCAGACACGGTCTTCCACAAGCACCGGATCGAAGCTCCCCGCGCTGCGGAGGCGCCCCAGAAGGCCGAGGGGTGGCGAAAGGTCCGGACCCAGCAACCGGCCCCGATCCCCCGGTCCCACCCAGACCCAGGCGGGGCTCGGCCGGTCTCGGAGGGCGCGGGTCAGGAGGGCCCCGGCATCCGTCACCACGGCCTCCTCCAGGGAGGGCCAGAGGCGCGCGAGCCGTTCCAGATGGAGGGGGCTGGCGATGCGATCGGCCAGGACCTGGAGTTCCGAGAGGCGGGTGGGCGTGCGAGCCTGCGGAAAGGCCTCCAGGAGCCCCAGCCCCGCATGGAGGGCCGCGGGACGATTGGGGCAGGCCTGGATCTGGGGCCACACGGACTCCAAAGGCTCCAGGCCGGCATGCACGCGGCGGGCCTGCCACTCCATGGCCAGATCCGGCGTCATGTCTGGCGGGGGGGGTTCCTGGAAGCCCGCAAGGAATCCTTCCAGATAGCATCGCGCCACGGGCACCTGGATGCGCTCCAGCCCGTAGGCCACCTCGGCGCGGTCGTCCTGTTCCGCCGCGAGAAGGCCCAGGATGATGCCGGGCCGGGGGTGGTCCGGCAGCCCTTCCGCCGCGCGGCGGGCCAGGTCCCGGGCCCCCACCACGTCCCCCTCGGCGGCCTTGAATTCGGCCTCGTCCAGGAGCCGCAGGGCGCCTTCCTGGGGACCGCCCCGCTCGTACCACTGGGCATCGCGGCTACCCCGCTGCCGTCATTCGCAGCGCTTCCGACCATGGAAGACCCGTCACGGGGTGCTGGCAGCGGCCTCATGCAGACGCTGCAGAACTACGGCTACGACATCGTGCTGCTGA
>MWBB01000272.1 GCA_002068835.1 Acidobacteria bacterium ADurb.Bin340
CGCCTCACGCCAGGCATCCGCCCCGGAGGTTCCGCCCACCAGGATCAGGCGCGGGTGCTCACCCCAGCCCAAGCCCTCCGGGAGGGCGCCACCTGGCTGGTGGTGGGCCGCCCCATCACCCAGGCCCCCGACCCCGCCGCAGCTGCCGAAGCCATCCTGAACGAAATGGCCAAGGCCTGAGCGAGGCCCCCATGGCCGCCACCACCCCCCTAGCCTTCCGCCCCAGTCCCGCCCAGCGGGCGATCGCGCTGCTGCTCTGCGCGGGGTCCTGGCTGGTGGGTGTCCAGGGGCTGGCCCGGCTTCTCCAGAACATGCCTCACCTGACGGAAGCCATCCGGGCCGCGAACATCACGGGCGACCCGACCCTGGCCCTCTGGACGGCCCTGATCGCGGGCCTGGTCGCGGTGGTAACCGGGGGATTCCTCCTCCTCCTCGCCGTTCTGGGACTGATGCTCATCGAAGGCACCCAGGTGCTCGTGGATGATCTGGGAATCGCAGTGGAACTGACCATCCTTCCGGGTTGGCTCGCCCGTCGCCTGGGAGCCGGCCGCCTCACCTGGAAGCAGGTCACCCAGGTGGACAAGGGGCGGTTCTTCTTCCAGATCCACGGCGAGGCCCCCCAGGAAGCCCCCGCACCCGCGTTCCGGCCCGTTCTGCGCTTCCTGGTGGTGGACGAGCTTGAACGCCTGATGTTCCTCGTCCTCGAACGAAGTCCCAACCTGAAACTGTAATCCCAGGGGTCGATCCCCCCCGCCCTCTCGGCTACCCTGGGGGGGCATCTTTGGAGAACCCATGCGCCCCTTCGCCTTTGCACCCGTGGTGTGCTGCATCCTTGCGGCCCAGGCTCCCGCCCCCAACGACCTGACCCAGGCATTCAACGCCAACGCCCAGAGCATCAATCAGATGCTCAACGCCCTTCAGTTCCAGGAGGCCCTGGCCAAGGCCGAGTCCATGCTGCCCGCCGAGAAGCCCACCCTCGACGGCAAGGACCTCAACACCCTCGCAACCAGTTCCGCCAACCACCGCGCGCTGGTCGCCATCTACAAGGCCTGCGCCAATGCCGCCGCCGCCAGTGGCAACTGGGAAAAGGCTGCGGAATACCTCCAGAAGGGTGCCGAAGCGGCCAAGGAGAACCACGACACCTTCAAGAGCCTCGCCACCCAGAAGGCACAGGATGCTCTTGACCAGATGAAGGCCGGCCGGGCTCAGACCCAGAAGCAGTGGGATGAACTGAGGCCACAGTGGGTTGCCAAGCAAGACGAATACACCAAGCTGCAGGAATCCCTCCGCGCCAAATCCAAGCGATCCAAAGACGAAGAAGCGACCTTGGCCGAGGTCACAGAAATTCTTCCTGGTATTGCTGCAGACATCAAAACAAACGATGACAAGCTCAAACAATTCGATGCAGTAATCGCAAACAATGAGAAAGTCGTCACCCAGGTGGGCGAGATGACTGCAGAACTCGCCAAGGCCCAAACCAAGGCAGAGGAAGAAGTCTCATCCATGCAGGAAAAAATCAAGATCCAGAAGGATGAAATCGAAAAATTCAACACAGACCAGATCGCCAAGAACAAAAAGAACCGTAAATTCAAAATCGATGGCAACAAGAACTGGGTGGAGGCCGTGGTTGCCGACAAGGCCAATTTCGAAGGCAAGCCGACCCGGGACCAGGCCACCCTCCTGAATCGCCTCCTGGTGCTGGCGCCGGGCAACGCCAAGGCCCTCGCCGCCCTGGAGAACGTGAAGGCCGGCCGCAACGCGTTCGATCCCGGCAAGAAGCCCAGCCGCAAGGTTGGCCGCTAGCATCCATCCGCCCAGACCATAAGGACCTGCCCATGAGCCCCTACCGAACCCTGACCCTCGCCAGCCTCCTCATCCCGACGGCCCTGGTCGCCCAGCAGCCGGTGGTGCCCTTCGGGCAGGCCCTGCGGGCCGCCATCGGTGATGTCCAGCAGTTCCTCAAGGACTTCAAGTCCCGCGAAGCCCTGGCCCGCATCGAGGGGATCCTCCCTGCCGAGGTCCCGGCCTGGGCCGACAAGACCAAGCCCCAGGAGGCCTACAGCAGCTACCAGGCCTACCGCGAGTACGTCCAGGCCTACAGCCTGGCCGCGGAGGCCGCCTCGGCCTCCGGCTACTGGGACAAGGCCCAGGCCCACTACACCAAGGCTCGGGACCTCTCCAAGCTCAACGCCGACAATGTCGGCGAGGCCTTCCCACTCATCGTGTCCTACTACAAGGACATGGCCGCCGCCAGCAAGCGGACCCTGGACGAGAACGTCGATTTCATCAAGGAGCTCAAGGCCAAGCCCAATCCCGACCCCGGTGACCAGCAGCAGTTGGACCTCATCAAGGGCGAAGAGGCCTCCATCGAGAAGAACCTGAAGAATGCTGAGCTCTTCGGGACCTTCATCGAAACCGCCAAGAAGGAAGCCACCTACTACGCGGCTCTGCAGGAGCAGATGACCCAGCAGGTGGACAACGAACGCGAGAATCTGGCCACCTACAAGTTCAAGAATGACCGCGTGAAGTGGGTGGAAGGCATCATGTCGGCCAAGGGCTACCTGGAAAAGGCCGCCCCTGAGAAGGTCGACCGCATCCGCTACCTGTACCGGCTGAATGTTCTTGACCCCAAGAATGTCAAAGTGGTCCGCATGATCGAATCGGAAACCGGCGTGAAGGTCACGCCGCCCGACGCCCAGTAATGCGGTTCGTTCTCCCGGCTCTGCTCGCCCTCGCCCTGGCCCAGCCCCTGCTGGGCCAGGGCGTCAAGGAGCGGGTCAAGGACAGCTATCGCACATGGAACGCCCTTCTGGAGCGTGGTGATGCCCAGACCGTCCGCGGCATCACGGAAGGACTGCTCTCCCGTGAAGCCTTGACGGTGTCCACTGCGGATTACGGCGAGATGCAAGCCGTGGTCGCCCTCCGGGATGTGGCCGCCCGCGCCTGCGTCCTGGATGGCAGTTGGGAGGAGGGCGTCGCCCATCTCCAGAAGGCCGCCCTCGCCGCTAC
>MWBB01000273.1 GCA_002068835.1 Acidobacteria bacterium ADurb.Bin340
ACCTGGACGCCGAGGGGAGAGTCGCGGAAGTGCTGGTGACCTTCGACGATGTCACCGCCCGGAAGACCGCCGAGCATGAGCTGGCCGTGCAGACGTTCCGGGACCGTCTCACCTCCCTGCCCAACAAGGCGCTCTTCATGGAGCGCCTGGCCCAGGCCCTGCTGAGGACCGAACGCCGCAAGGTGTCCGCGGGCGTGCTCTTCCTTGACCTGGACCGCTTCAAGGTGGTGAACGACAGTCTGGGCCACGAGGCCGGCGACCAGCTCCTGGTGCAGGTGGCTCGCCGCCTCAAGGGGGCCCTGCGGCCGGAGGATACGGTGGCGCGCCTTTCCGGCGATGAATTCGTGGTGTTGCTGGAGGATCTGCCCAGCGTGGCGGATGCCCTCCGGGTGGCCGAGCGGGTGGGGATTGCCATGGAAACGCCCTTCGAGGTGGTAGGGCAGGAGGTGTACGTCTCCTGCAGCACCGGCCTGGCCATGTCCGCGGATGCCGAAGCCACCCCTTCGGACCTGGTCCGCGATGCCGAGGTCGCGATGTACCGGGCCAAGGCCAAGGGTGAGCGCACCATCGAAGTCTTCGATCCCAGCATGAACGCTCAGGCCCTGGCCCGTTTCCAGATGGAGAGCGAACTGCGCCATGCGCTGGAAAGGGATGAGTTCCTGCTCCACTACCAGCCGCTGATCTCCCTAGCGGAGGGCACCATCGAGGGGTGGGAGGCCCTGGTGCGCTGGCAGCATCCCGAGCGGGGCATGGTGCCGCCCCTGCAGTTCATCGGAGTGGCAGAAGAAACGGGACTCATCGTTCCGCTGGGGAAGTGGGTGCTGGAGGAGGCCATGCGGCAGGGGGAAGCCTGGCAGCAGCGCTACCCCATCCACCCGCCCAGGCTCATGAATGTGAACATCAGCGCCCGGCAGTTCCAGCAGCGCGATCTGGTGGGCACCGTGACCGATGCCCTGGACCTTACGCGCTTCCAGGCCCATTGCCTCAAGCTGGAGATCACGGAAAGCGTGATGATGCGCGATCCCCAGGCCAGCCTGGAGGCCATGAAGGTCTTCCGAGGGCTCAACATCCATCTGGTGATCGACGATTTCGGAACCGGCTACAGCTCCCTCAGCTACCTGAAGCGCTTTCCGGTGGACACCCTCAAGGTGGACAAGAGCTTTGTGGATGGCCTGGGCAAGGATGCTGAAAGCACGGCCATCGTGGGGGCCGTCATCTCCCTGGCCAAGTCCCTGGGGATGCGCGTGACTGCCGAAGGCATCGAGACGGCCGAACAGTTGGCCCAGCTCCGGACCCTGGGGTGCGACCAGGGTCAGGGCTATTTCTTTTCCAAGCCGCTTCCGCCTGATCAGGCCGAGGCCCTGCTTGCGAAAAACCCGCGTTGGTAGCAGGGATGCAAAGGTTCCCCTTTCTCCGTCCCGGTCCTTCTGCTAGAACTCGGAGACTCCCTGAGGCAGGCAAGCCATGATCAAGATCGACATTGCGAACGCCCTCATGCAGGCGCTGCCCATCTCGAAGGCCCATGCGCTCCAGGTGGTGGATCTGCTCACGGAACGCATGAAGGAGGCCCTTCTGGATGGCCAGCGCATCGAGATCCGGGGGTTCGGGGTGTTCGAACCCCGGCCCCGCAAGCGGGGGCTGGGCCGCAACATCAAGACGGGCGAAAGCGTGGAAATCCCGAAGGGCAAGAGCATCCGCTTCAAGCCCGGCAAGGACCTGCGCGACATTCTCGTGAAGTAGAACCGCCCAGCGGACGTGAAGCGGCGCGCCCCGGGGTGCGCCGCTTCGCTGTCAGCGGGCCCGCTGGTGGGCCAGGAGGATGATCTCCCGCAGGGTCTTGGCCATGGTCATGGCGCTGACGCCGGTGGGATCGTAGTGGGGCGCCAGTTCCAGGCAGTCCCCGCCCACGAGGCGGTGACCCTTCAGCAGCTTCAGGCCCGCCACCAGGAGATCCCAGGTGATGCCTCCGGGCTCCGGCGTGCCGGTGCCGGGGTAGAGGCTCGGGTCCAGCACGTCCATGTCCAGGGTGAGGTAGATGGGGCGATCGCCCAGGGTCTTCAGGTGGGCCGCCAGAGCATCCACCGTGAAGGGGCGCAGGGTGCCGTGGGCCTGGGCCAGCTCCCACTCCTCGCGGGAGCCGGAGCGGATGCCGAACTGGGTGATGCGGTCCCAGCCGATGCGGTCCGCCACGCGGCCCAGGAAGGTGGCATGGGTCCAGGGATCGTCCCAGAGTTCCGGCCGCAGGTCCGCGTGGGCATCCATGTGGATCACGGCGAGGTCGGGGTGGGCCTCGAAGGCCGCCATGATGAGCGGGTAGGCCATCAAGTGCTCGCCGCCGAAGCCCAGGGGGAACTGGCCCTTGGCCCGGATTTCGGCCACGGCGGAGGCCACATCGGCCAGGACCCGCTCCTTCTGCCCTGGGGGCAGGAACAGGTCGCCGTAGTCGCAGAACGGCACATCCAGCAGGCTCTGCTGCTGATAGAAGCTGAATTCCTCCATCCCGAAGGAGGCCTCGCGCACGGCGAAGCCCGCGAAGCGGCTGCCGGCCTTGTAGGAACTGGTGCCATCCCAACAGACGCCGAACAGGGCGATGTCGGCCTCGTCGGGTTCCCGCGAACCGAGGAAGAGGGGAAGGACGAATTCATGCGCCATGGGAGGCTCCATTCCAAGGAGGGTCAGAAGGGGGGCTTCATTCGATTCCCAGCACTTCCCAGCGAACGCCGAAATGGGCCAGGATGGCGTCCCGCTCGGAGCGTTCCTGGTCCGCAATGCTCGTGTAGGGGTGCAGGAAGACCACCCGCCGCACACCGCGCCGCACCAGGTGGCGGGTGCACACCAGACAGGGTTCGTGGGTGACATAGGCCGTGGCCACTTCTCCGCTGCAGAAGCTGAGGGCGTTCTCCTCGGCGTGGCTGGTGTGGAGGCAGCGCTGGCCGGAGTGGCAGGTCTCAGGCGTGCAGTGGGGCATCCCGGGAAGGGCCCCGT
>MWBB01000274.1 GCA_002068835.1 Acidobacteria bacterium ADurb.Bin340
GGGGTTGGTGATCACCACCGAGGCCTGAGGGACCTGCGTTCGGATGCGGCGCATCATGCTTGAGAACATCAGGGACTTCTGGCGTCCCTTCACCTCGGGACTGCCCTCCGCATCCTTGGCTTCGTCCTTGACCTCCTGCTTGGTCATGCGGATGCCCTTTTCGAATTCGTATTTCTGGAAGAAGTAGTCGGCCAGGGCCAAGGCCAGCATGGCGATCATCACGTTCCGGTAGAGGATGAACAGGGTGTCCTGGAGGAGCTGGAGGCTCTGTCCCAAGGGCAGCTTGAGGGCGCCGATGAGCAGGGGGATGCGGGGCCCCAGCACCAGGTAGGCCACCCAGATGAGGATGAGAAACTTCAGGAGGCTTTTGAGAAGCTCCACCATCGATTTGGCGGAGAACAGCCGCTTGAAGCCTGGGGCCGGATTGAGCTTCCCGAATTTGGGGGTCAGGGGCTTGGCCATGGGCTTGAAGCCGTGCTGGAGGAACTGGTTGGCCAAGGCCAGGGCGAAGTTCGCTCCCAGGAAGGGCAGCACGACCTTAAAGGTGATCCAGAGGATGTCCACGGCCAGGCTCTGCAATGCCCCTTCCGTCAGGGCCCCGGGGCGACCGGCTCGGGACAGGAAATAGGCCACCTGGTGGCCCATGAGCATGAAGGTGCTCCCCCACAGGGCGGTGAACAGGAAGAAGTTCCCCCAGAGCAGGATGGCGGAATCCAGATCCTGGACCCGCAGGACGGAACCATCCTCCCGCGCTTTTTCGCGGCGGCGTGGGGTGGCCCGTTCCGTGCGGGAGGGATCGTGCGCCATGTCAGCCCAGAAGCCTCAGTGCCTGGCGCGGGGCCCATTCCAGGAGCGGCATGAGCCACACGCCGAACTCGCGGATGGCGATGGCGAAGACCACCAGGCCCACCGAAATCTTGATGGGAAAACTCAGCTGGATGAGCTGGAGCTGGGGCATGAACTTGGCGGAGACGCCTTCGAGTACATCCACGAAAAACAGGACCAGCAGCACGGGAGCGGCCAGCTGAAGCCCCTTCACCAGCAGCAGGCCCACCACGGCCACCAGTTCCTGGGGCTTCAGAGGGGGGCCCTGGCCCATGGGCACGATGCGGAAACTCTCCACCAGCGCCAGGATCATGGTGTGATGCAGGCCCGAAATGAGGATGAAGAGCAGGGTGAGCTGGCTGAGGATGGACCCTGTGATCGAAGTATTCTGGCCGCTGGCGGGATCCAGGAACTGCACGAAGGAAAAGCCCATCTGGATGTCCATGAGCTGTCCTGCGAAGGTCACGGCTTCCAGGATCCAGGCCACCATCAGGCCGATGAGAAGTCCCGTCGCCAGTTCCAGGATCAGGAACACCACCAGCTCGATGGCTGAGGCGGGCGCCTGAGCGGGGGCGGGCACCACGGGGGTGATGATCAGGGCCATGAGGACGGCCAGGGCCCCCCGGATCTGGACCGGAACGCGCTCCTGTCCGATGCCCGGAAGCACCGCCAGCAGGCCCGTGATCCGCGTGAGGACCATGACCCACAGCAGCACCTTGGCCTGCGTGAAGGCCCAGACGGCGGGGTTTCCGAGGGTCGGGGGCATCACCCGGGGGTCAGGGCAATTGCCGGACCACGGTATTGAATTCCGTGAACATCCGTGTGGTGAACTGCACCATCACTCGCACCATCCAGGGGAAGCTCAGCACCACCACCAGCATCACCGCCAGCACCTTGGGCACAAAGGCCACGGTCTGGTCCTGGAGGCTCGTCACCACCTGGAAGATGGAGATGGTGAGCCCCACCACCATGGACACGATCAAGGCGGGACCGGCGACGTAGATGGCCGTCTTCAGAGCCTCCCGGGCGATCCCGACGATCACCAGCTCGTTCATCGCGCACCTCTCTCCATCATGCGGATCATCCCGTGTACCCCCGAACCAGGGAGCCAACGATGAGGTACCAGCCGTCCACCTCCCGGCTCCGAGAGCGCGGCGCCGGAGGCGCAAGGGATCGGGAAGCACAGCGCAGAGGCGCTGTGCGATCGCCGGGAATGAGGGTGGATCCGTGGGTCGGTTGCGCAGTTCATCCCGTGTACCCCCGAACAAGGGAACCAACGATGAGGTACCATCCGTCCACCTCCCGGCTCCGAGAGCGCGGCGCCGGAGGCGCAAGGGATCGGGAAGCACAGCGCAGAGGCGCTGTGCGATCGCCGGGAATGAGGGTGGATCCGTGGGTCGGTTGCGCAGTTCATCCCGTGTACCCCCGAACAAGGGAACCAACGATGAGGTACCAGCCGTCCACCATCACGAAAAGCAGCACCTTGAAGGGCAGGGAGATGACCACTGGCGGCAGCATCATCATGCCCATGCTGAGGAGGATCGACGCCACCACCATGTCCACGATGAGGAAGGGCAGGAAGATCATGAAACCGATCTCGAAGGCGGTTTTCAGTTCGCTGATCAGGAAGGCCGGAACGAGCACCTCCAGGGGCACATCGGCCTTGGTCTGGGGGGCGGGGGCCTTGGCGATGGAAAGGAAGAGCTGAAGATCCTTCTTGCGGGTGTGCCGGAGCATGAAGACCTTCAGGGGAGCGGCCGTGCGCTCCATGGCCTGCTCCACGGTGAGTTCGTTCCGGTTGAGGGGCTGGATCACGGTCTGGTGAATTTCCCGCCCCACCGGCGCCATGATGAAGAAGGTCAGCACCAGGGAAAGACTGATCAGCACCTGGTTCGAAGGTGTCTGCATGGTGCCCATGCCCTGCCGGAGGAAGTGGAGCACCACGGTGATTCGGGTGAAGCAGGTGGTGGTGACCAGCAGGGCCGGCGCCAGGGTGATGACTGTGAGCAGCAGCATCGCCTGCAGCGTGGAGCTGAGGGCCGGGCCCTGGGGCGTCTTTCCGAAATCGATGGTGACGGTGGGCAGGGGAGCGGCGGG
>MWBB01000275.1 GCA_002068835.1 Acidobacteria bacterium ADurb.Bin340
GGGAACGGAACGGGGGGCGCAAATGCGCCCCCCGTTCCGTTCCTGATCTTCGGATCAGAAGCGGACCCAGACATCCTCGCCGGGCTCGATGTGGACCGTTTCGATGAATCGGACGCGACGGGGGCTGTAGTTCAGGATGAGGCTGCTGGTGCGGACCCCATCGCCGAAGAACCGCACGCCCTTGAGCAGGTTGCCGCTGGTGACGCCGCAGGCGGCGAAGATGATGTGCTCGCCGGGGGCCAGATCCTCGGTCTTGTAGATGCGTCCGAAGTCCACGCCCATGTCTTCGGCCTTCTCGCGGCTGGCGGTGTTGGTATCCACCAGGAGGCGGCCCTGGATCTCGCCGTTGAGACATTTGAGGGCGGCGGCGGACAGCACGCCTTCAGGCGCACCGCCGATGCCCATCACCGCGTGCACGCCGGTGCCGCTCACGGCCGCCGAAATGGCCGCAGACAGGTCGCCGTCGCCGATCAACTGGATGCGGGCTCCGGCCTGGCGGATGTCGGCAACCAGCTTCTCGTGCCGCGGGCGGTCCAGCACCACCACCGTGAGTTCCTGGACCTTGCGGCTGAGGGCCTTGGCAATCTCGTGGAGGTTGTCGCCTACGGTGGCTTCCAGGCTCACCCTGCCCTTGGCCGGCGGGCCCACCACGAGCTTCTCCATGTAGAGGTCGGGCGCGTGCAGAAGGCCGCCTTTTTCGGAGGCCGCCAGCACGGCAATGGCATTGGGGGCACCCGTGGCGCAGAGGTTGGTCCCTTCCAGGGGGTCCACGGCGATGTCGATGGCGGGGAAACCCATCCCCATGCCTACCTTCTCGCCCACATACAGCATGGGAGCTTCGTCGCGCTCGCCTTCTCCGATGACGATGGTGCCGTCCATCTGGATCGTTTCCATCGCATGGCGCATGGCTTCCACGGCCAGCTGATCGCTGTACTTCCGCTTGCCATGGCCGATGCTCCGGGCGCAGGCAATGGCGGCCTGCTCCGCCACCCGAAGAAACTCGGCGGTCAACGTCTGTTCCATGGTTTCCTCCATCCTTACGGGTATTCCGGCTTGGCGATGGACTGGCGGACCCAGTCGAGAAAGGCGGGGCTGGCGGCCTCCACCGGAAACATCAGGATTTCTGGAACTTCATACGTGTGGAGCTCTGTGATCACCTGGGAGACATCCTCGAAGCGATCCTTGGTGCTCTTGATCATGAGCATCACCTCTTCATCGAGGTGCGTGCCGCCCATGTAGTAGTAGTAGCTCTTGAGGCCCGGAAGGATGTTGACGCAGGCCGCAACACCCTGGTCCACCAAGGCTGCGGCGATGGTCAGGGCCGTCTCTTCGCTCCCGCAGGTGGTGAAGATCACGCACGCTTCGGTCATGGCACCTCCGTTCCCCCCAAGGCCTCGCCCGTCATGAGTCTGCCACGCATGACGGTTTCTGCCCAGCCTGGCGAGCCTGGGATCAGGGGCGTTGAAGGGCGAGGAACACCTTCAGATTGGCATGGCAGTGGGGGCAGATCCAGCTTTCGGGCAGATGGCTGAAGGGGGTTCCGGGCGGGATGCGCTGGGTCGGATCGCCCAGCCGGGGGTCGTAGGTGTAGCCGCAGACCATGCAGCCGTAGGTCCTGGCATCCGCCCCTTCCAGCGGGACCGCCTGGGCAGCCGGCGCGGGCGGCTTGCCTTCGCGGACATCCGCCAGGGCTTGGAAATGGGTGTGCAGCAGCCGCTGATCGAAGGCGAAGCCCTCTTCCAGGAGGCGGGCCTGCTCCTCGGCACTCAGGAATTCCATGCAGGGCAGGAAGAACGCCTGATCCTCCTTCGCGATGTGCAGGGGGTAGAACCGGGCCACATCCTCCATCAGGGCCGCCAGATCCCGCACGGCGGCCTTGTCGCCCATGAGCACCCGCTCGCGCACCAGGGCCATGCGGGCCACGGTTCGGCGCCCCTGCGCGTGCTCGGCCTCCAGCTCCTCCAGCACCGCTCTGAGGTTCGCCGGAAGGGGCTTCTCCTTGAGCGCCCGGAAGAGGATGTCCTCCTCCTTGCCGTGGTGGCAGCGGTCGGCGTAGAGGCGGATGAAGTCGATGGCCGAAAGCACGAAGTCCGTGTCCACCTTGCCTGTGGCCCGAATGCGCTTGGCCTCGCGATCCACCAGGGCGATCATGCGCTCGATGAGCCGGTGTTCCACCATCAGGGGGCCGATGGGCATCATGGGCAACCTCCGCAGGTTCCCAGGATAGGGAGGGTTGCGCGGAAGGGCATGGGCGGAGCGGAAGCTGGAGGCCCGGGAGAGCGAACCCTGCGATGTCGGCTAGCATGGGGGGCTGGAGGAGCCGTGCCCCGCAAACCCTGCTGCAAGCGTGTGGAAGCCTTGCCTGAAGCCCGCTATTTCAAGCCGCGGGGCATCCCCCTGTCGCAGCTGGAGGAGGTGGTACTGGGCTTCGAGGAACTGGAGGCCCTGCGTCTGGCCCATCTCGAAGGCCTCTACCAGCAGGAGGCCGCCGAACGCATGGGCGTCTCCCGGGCCACCTTCGGCCGCGTGCTCGAAGCCGCCCATCGCAAGGTCAGCCGGGCCCTGGTGGAGGGGTGGGCCCTGCGGATCGAAGGCGGGAGTTTCAAGGTCGAAGCGCCGGAGCCGCTGGAAGCCTGAATGGAAACGAGGGGCCCCGGGGCCCCTCGTCCTGGCTTGGGATGGGGTCATCCCTTCCTGGGTTTGCGGGCGGGGTCGTTGGGGTAGCCCAGATCCTTCCAGTCCATGCGTCCCTTGGGCCCGTGGCAGTCGTTGCACTTCAGGGCCTGGCCCTTGGGGACCACCATGTGGTTGAGCTTCCAGTACATCCGCGTATCCACGAACCCCATCCTGCCGCTGTAGGCGAGACCCGCGGCCTTCATGCCATCGGCGGCGGCCTTGTTCCAGTCGTAGTGGTTCCAGTA